>NZ_DBLYGC010000027.1:0-38573 GCF_056818865.1 Butyribacter sp. | reverse complement strand
CACAAACGAATTTATGACCGTATTCTGGAGAGATGTATTCCTGTCCGTATCAATAACCGGAATATTCGTCAGGACAATGCAACAGCTAATTTAAAACAGGCAAAAAGAATTCTGTTAAACAATCATACTCCGAACCAGAACTGAAGCAAAGAAGCATAACACGATAATTATTCTTCACTGACAGTGGTACTACTTTCTTTCCTTATTTATCACCAGAAACATGCCACTGTCAGTTATCCGAAACTATAGTACCAAACCATAAGATTTTAAAACCAATACTGCCCGGATACGGGCATAAAAAGGAGGTGCCAGATATGGCAGATAAAAAAATCATGACACCGGAAGAAAAAGCACTTTTACAGGCAAGACACCGCCAAGAAGAAGCCGAAGCAAGAAATCGCAAAAAAGAACGTGATGCCAGAACACACCGATTAGTCCAGGAAGGAGCCATTTTGGAAAGTATTGTTCCCCATATTAAAGAAATGGATTTGGATTCCCTGAAACGGGAGCTGATAATCCGGCTACGAGGAATGTAAACGCACAAGTTCTACTCCCGAAGGGCGCACTTACTCACCACCCGATAAATCGGGCGGTGGTATCCCCTACGGGGCTCGTGCGCTCTGCCGAGGGATTTTCCGCTGTTGCAGGCAACATCGAAAGGAGGTGCCAGATATGGCAATTTATCATATGCAAGCCAAAGTTGTCAGCCGTGGTTCCGGACGTTCCGCTGTCGCAGCTTCTGCTTATATGAGCTGCAGCCGGATGTACAATGATTACGATGGCATCCAGCATGATTACACCAGAAAGCATGGACTCATTTATCAGGAAGTATTGCTTCCACCGATGGCTTCACCAGAATGGAAAGACCGTGAACAACTCTGGAATGCTGTGGAAGCTGCAGAAAAAACAAAAGACAGCCGACTGGCAAGGGAATTTGTTGTCGCACTTCCCGTTGAATTAGATAAGGACAGTAATATTTCTCTTCTAAAAGATTTTATTCAAAAGAACTTTGTAGATATGGGCATGTGCGCTGACTTTGCTATTCACGATACGGATGGACACAATCCTCATGCACACATTCTGCTTACCGTCCGTCCACTGAACGAAAACGGAACATGGCAGTATAAAACAGAAAAAGAATATCTCTGCATAAAAAATGGAGAAGAAAAAGGATTTACAGCTACTGAATTCAAAGCTGCTCAAAAAGATGGCTGGGAAAAGCAATACAGATATAAAGTTGGGAAAAAGAAAGTTTATATGACCGCATCTGTCGCACAGGAAAAAGGCTATGACCGCATCGACAAGCATCCAAAAAGCAGCCGCTATGGCAGACAGAATCCCATTTCTGAACAATGGAACAGTGATGAGCAACTCTGTATCTGGAGAGCAAACTGGGCAGATACTGTAAATGAAATGCTTGCCCACAATCAGATAAATGCATCCATTGATCACCGCAGCTTTGCAGATCAGGGAATCACCGAACAGCCGACCATCCACGAAGGCTATATTGCTCAAAACATGGAAAAGAAAGGAATGATAGCTGACCGCTGTGAAATCAACCGCCAGATTCGTGCAGATAACCAAATGCTCCGGGAATTAAAAGCTCAGGTAGAGAAACTGGCTCAAGCTGTCAAAAATTCTATTCCTGTAATTGCAGAAACAATGGAAACTATCCGAAATCATATGATTTTTACACAATATCATTTACTTCATAATGAGATGCAAAAAGAAGTAATTCATGATTGGATGAATCATTTTAATCCAATACTGAATAAATACAACACCGTTAAAAAGAAACTCAAAGCTAAAGTTACAGAACGGAAAGAGCTGAATGTAGAAAAAGAGAAAACCAGTATTTTGAATCCCATCCAGCATATAAAATTGAATCAGCAGCTTACCACTGTTACGGAAGAAATTGAAGAACTGAAATCAAGGAAAGAGCAACTAATCTTCCAGGCACAATGCTCCACTGATAAAGATATGACGAATCTATCCAAAAAATATGACCAGATGAATAGCAATCTTGATATCCTGGATTCTCAGGACATCTCCCTTAAAAAGCAGCTTAAAAAAGACGCCGCTGCTTTCCGGGAAGAAAAATTTCGTCCTGAACCTGAACAGTATACAGAATTGCTGGACACCAGAATCCAGATACGTCCTAATTTCCGGGATAAGCTGATCGAGCAGCTCAAAGGTACTTTTGGTAAGTATTATGACTATCACCGCCGTGATATTGCCGCCAATGAGGTAGATTATCTCAATGTGGAAGATCCTGATGTTTTTTCCCATCGTGCCTGGGAACTTGAATATCAGAGGAAACAGGAGATGCGGCGAAATCAGCCTGCCAGAGCTAAGAAAAGGTCATATGATATGGAATTATAATCATCATCGAGTAGATAATATGCTCTTACAACTCTCTTGTTTAAAAGGCGTATGGATTTAAAAGTTCCATACGCCCAATTCACTTTAACCAGTTACAATCTGCCATGTTTTCTTGTATAAAACCACATTCATTATAATGCTGAGATTCTTTGTTGCATATCAATAACTTGAACTTTACTATTTTTAAGAACTAATCCATACGAAAAATGAATCGTATTTCCTCCCACTGGTTCAAATTTAACATATTGTCCACATATATTTCTATTACGTTCACCAAATATTTTCTTTATCTTTTCTGGCAATACACTATATATCGGACATGACACATCTATAGTATAAAATCCATTTTTCATAGGATTACCTCTGTCACTAAACCATTCACTTATTGAAATTCTATTACCTGCTACAGATTTACATTGAGCTGTATATTCTTTGCCACGTAATGTAAACATTAATGGGGTTTCCTCTGGAATATTAGAAGATACTTGAAATCTTATCTTTCCATCATTCATTTTCCAGCTCAATGAAGCTTCAATCTTCAATTCCTTTCCATTAATAGGTTGTTTAGGTTCTAATTCCTCGGGCAATGGCAATAAATCTCCCATCTCAACGTAATGATTTTTATAATACCATCTACCATATTTCTGTATAAATCCCCATGATGACAAATAATTGCTGTTTAACTGATCTATAGTAGCATCCGAAAACTGAAATCCTCTTTTTGAATAATCTACTCTTGAATATGCACGTAAAATTTTAATAATTGGTATATGATATTTATTATAGGCATCTATATATGGCAAACATTCAATATCATAAATATTATCCGAAGCATTCTCATAAGATTTTCGACGAGCACATATGAATTCATATATTTTCTCATCAGTAACCTGTTCATTGACTGGTTGTGGCGTAACAGAAAAATAAAAGTCTCCCACTAACGAAGAATATTCCCATGAAAGCTGTTCTTCTCCGTATTGGCTAATTGATATTTCTGACACTTTATTTCTAACAAATTTAAACATTTCTTCAATTTTCAAATTTGGAATAAGCATAGCATCTTTTAAAACTTGTGTATATAATCCATTACTACATTGTCCATCAAATGCACTACAGTCAGCGCTTGTAGAATAAGCAATCATAGTACCTTTAGGTGGATTATTAAATGGCGCAAAGCCTGTTAAAAATCCCCTCCCCATAGCAAAAGGATTATCTCGACATGCATCCAATATACATATTAATGTTTTTCCCTTATATGAAGATGCACCTTCTAACAGCGAATTTAAACAATAACAAGAGACCATTGTCTTGCTTTTATCACTTAACTTTAAATCAATAGGAACGATAAAATTTTTACCGTCGATTTGCATACCATGCCCTGCATAAAAAAATACCCCTACAGCATATTCATCTAATGCCTGTAAAAAATCATTAACAGATTTTTGAATATCTATTAAATTTGCATCCATTATTTTTGTAACATCAAAATTTAATTTATTCAAAATACTAGCAATATCGTCAGCATCATTCTTAGGATTATTCAATTTCCCTACATTTGAATAATCAGAATTACCGATTACTAATGCAATTCTATCCATTATTCTCACCTCTGAAATTATCTTACGTTTTATTTCATAATTAAAAATTTTAAATTCATTTCTTAATATAAATTTTAATCTGTTATTTTGATCATACCACCTTCTTAGCCCATTTTATATAAACTCTTACAAACACTGAAAAGCTCCCGAAGGAGCTTTCCACGCTTTAAATATACACTAATTCTTTCAACACAATCTCTTCTGCAGCATTCCGGGCATTATTTACCGCTCTAACCCATTCCATCTGGTCACGAGCTTTCAATTCTTCCGTAATGCCCTGCTTCTCCATCATCTGACTCACCAGAATATCCATTCTCTCCTGTGCTTCATCGTCCACAGTATTCAGATGTTCTGTCAGTCTGTCTTCCAGCATATACAGTGAATACATTGCCGGACGATGCTCTTTCAGATATGTTTTCCGCATCATTCCATATTTCCCATAATGCGGTTCTTCATCTGTACTGACAAGATTCGAATAGTAAATTCCGTCTGCGCCAAGTGTGTAGGTTCCACCCATTTTTTCAAATGTGCTTTTCATGTGTTATTCCTCCTTGAAATCAGCGATGTCCTTAAATCATCGCAAAATATTTCAGGGCAGCCTTGATAGCATCTTCTTTCTCTTTCGGGCATTGTGGAACTCTTGCATTTTCTGATTTTGGAAGATTATAGTTTTCTCCCACTTCAATTCCACATTTGCGTTTTACCTGAGAAATATATAAACTTGAAACCTTCAAGCCAAATTCTTTCAACACATAATCTTTGATTTCCTGATAGGTTGCTTTCAACTCGGCACTGGTGGCATCCAGCTCGTCCAGGTCTAAGTCGATCTCTATCGTGTCATCTGGTTTTTGTTGGGACAAAAGAACAACCGTCTCCACATGTACCGTCCCCGGAAACATATCCACATTGCTCACTCTCTCCACATGATATCCAAATGTTTCAAATGTAGCCAAATCCTGTGACAGGCTCGTCGGTTTACATGAAATGTAAACAATATTCTTCACTCCATAATCAATTATCTTTCTGATTGCTTTTGGGTGTATTCCTTCTCTTGGTGGATCCAGTATAATATAATCAGGTTTTTCTTCAATTTCATCTATTACTTTCAAGACATCGCCTGCTATAAACTCACAGTTATCAAGACCGTTTATTGCTGCATTTTCTTTTGCTGCTTCTACTGCTTCTTCCACAATTTCAACACCTATGACTTTTTTTGCGACCGGTGCTATAATCTGTGCAATCGTTCCTGTTCCGCTGTACAAGTCAAAAACTACCTTTTCTCTGAATACCTCCGCGGCATCTGAATCGTTTTTTACATCTGTAATATTGCTTTTTTCAGAATTTTTTATATTATTTGCTTTATTCACTGCTGCAGTGTCGATTTCTTCTGGATATTCTTGTTCTATGCTTTTACCGAGTATATAATCTCTTGCTCTTGTATAAAGCACTTCCGCACCTTTTGTGTTCGTCTGAAAAAATGAGAATGGTGAAATTTTAAATTGAAGTCCAAGTATTTTTTCAGTAAACCAGTCTTTCCCACTTATTATGTGCATCTCGTCACTTTTTACAACGTCTCCAAGTCCGTCATTGACAATATGAATAAATCCTGTGAGTTTTCCATTGTATTCTATCTGATTTAATTTCTCAGAGACTTCATTGACGTACTCTGTTATATCCTGCTGTGATGATGTTACAAGTGCTACGAGCAATTCTTCCGTTGATACTGCTCTTCGTACAAGCAAATGTCTGAGCACTCCCTCATGGGTATTTTTATTATAATGCGGTACCTGTTTTTCTCTGAAATATTCAACAATACAGTCTATCACCTTTGAGTAATCATCATCTACTATTTTACAGCCTGATGCATTCACAATGTCATGGACACTTCCTTTTTTATGAAGTCCTAGTGTAAGCGGTCCACCCTTATATTCATCTCCGAACGAAAATTCCATCTTATTTCTGTAACCCTGTATTTCGGGACTTGCAAGTATTCCGTCATATATATAATCTTTTTTTATGTTAAGTGATGAATCAAGTGTTTTATATACATTGTCTATTATCTCAAGCACCTGATTTTTTTTGAGTTCAAGCTGCTTTTCATACGGAAGTGTCTGATAACTGCATCCTCCACATTTTCCAAAGTGGCTGCACATTGGGTCAGCTGTCTCTATTGGTGACTTTTCTGTTACTTCCAGCAAAATTCCCTGGCTCTTATCTTTTCTTACTCTCTTTGCCCTGAATTTTACTTTTTGTCCCGGCAATGCCCCTTTTACAAGTGTGAGTGTTTTATCTTCATTTCCGTTTTCATCAGTTTCGATTACCTCGACATATGCTTTATTTGGAAAATCAACTTTTTTTACAACTCCTTCATATATGTTTCCCTTTTTCATATATAATCCGCCTTCCTCTAACCAACAAAAAGCAGTGAAGATATTTTATCGTTTCTGGTACAACGAATAATTAATTTATGTTGTACTATACACAAACGCTGTGCCAATAACTCTATATCTCTCCCTGCTTTTCATTGTACTGTTTTTAGTTTTATTTTGTTCTGACATTTCCAAGTATTGTAAGCTCTTTTACACATTCTCTTATACATGCAAGTGCATTTCGTACACCCGGATCGTTCAAATTTCCTTCAATGTCAACAAAGAACTGATACTCCCAGTTTCTATTCTCTATAGGTCTAGATTCTATTTTAGTAAGGTTTAAGTCATTATAATAAAAGTTGGAAAGCATATTGTAAAGTGTTCCAGCCTGATGCTTTATTTCAAAAGAAAGACTTATCTTATTTGCATTTGAGAGAAATACTTTCTGGTTTGTCACAATTATAAATCTTGTATAATTACTGCTCTCAAAATTGATGCTTTCTTCAAGTACATCAAGTCCGAATATTTTGGCAGCTCTCGTGCTTGCAATCGCTCCCTGAGAAATATCATCTTCCTCTGCCACTTTTTTAGCCGCGCTCGATGTGCTCATATATGATTCACTTTCCATGTTATGCTCTTTTATAAATTTTGAACACTGCATAATTCCCTGCGGATGTGAATACACCTTCTTTATATCCGATACTTTTGCTCCCTGTTTGCCAAGAAGTGCCTGTTCAACTTTTACTACATGTTCTGCAACTATTGTAATATCATAGTCGAGCAGCAAATCATAAGTGTCATTTATTCCGCCTGTCGATGTGTTTTCAATAGGAATAACTCCGTATTTTGCTTCTCCGTTTGCAACTGTTTCAAGCACTTCCTTAAAAGAAAGTCTGTTCATTGAAGTTATATCTGTTCCAAATACTTCCTCCATTGCCTGTTCAGTATATGCCCCGTGTTCTCCGAAGCATACAATCCTTGTGTCCTTGTCTACATCGAGCTTGTCCACCTGTTTAAATGGTAAAATCTCGTTTGTTTCACTTCCAAGGACTTTATACTGATACTTTCTGCTTATTGACATTATCTGTCTAAAGAGATCCTCTATTCCTGTTTTATTAAACTCATCCTGTGTAAGTTCTCTAAGAGCATGAATTTTTTCTTCTTCTCTTGCAGGGTCAAAAACTTTTTTCCCTGTACTTCTTTTATATGCCGCAACGTCTGTCGCAACTTTCATTCTTTCCTCAAAAAGACTTGCAATCTCCTTATCAATCTTGTCAATCTTTGCTCTGCTTTCTTTTAAGTCAATAACCATAAATCTATTTTCCCTTCAGTTCTTTATCTTAATTTTTCAAAAATGCGTCATAACATTTCTTTGCTTCGTAAACATCAGCTTTACTTGCAATTTCCCATGGTGCATGCATATTTAAGATAGGCACGCCGCAATCAATTACTTCCATTCCATAAAGTGACATGATATATGCGATAGTTCCGCCACCGCCGACATCAACTTTTCCAAGTTCTGCCATCTGGTAATTTACGTTATTATCATCCATTATCTTTCTGAGTTTTGCAATATACTCTGCATTTGCATCGTTTGAGCCTGATTTTCCGCGGCTTCCTGTAAATTTGCTGAATACAACGCCTCGTCCGCAGAATGAAGCATTTTTCTTTTCAAATGCTTCTACAAAAAGAGGGTCATAACCTGCATTTACGTCTGATGAGAGCATCTTGCTGTTTGCAAGACATCTTCTGAGTTTAATATCTGTATAATCTCCCTGAAGACTTATAATCTCAGCTACAACATTCTCGAAAAATCTTGACTGCATTCCTGTTGCACCTACACTTCCTATCTCCTCCTTATCTACAAGAAGACAGCAGGCTGTTCTTTCAAGTTCCGCTTTAGTTCCAAGCATTGCTGCAAGCGATGTATAAGCACACACCCTGTCATCCTGTCCGTAAGACATTATCATACTTCTGTCAAACCCGAGTTCTCTTGCTCTTCCTGCCGGTACAACTTCAAGCTCAGATGACATAAAATCCTCTTCATCCATTCCGTATTTTTCTTTCAATATAGCAAGTACACCTTTTGATACGGCTTCTTTCTCTTCTCCGTTAAGCGGTATACTTCCGACCAAAACATCAAGTTTTTCACCTTCAATAACTTTTGCTGCTTTCTTTTCCATCTGGCTTCCGGCAAGATGTATTAAAAGGTCACTTACGCAAAATACAGGGTCATCATCATTTTCACCTATATTCACATCTATTACACTTCCGTCTTTCTTTGCAATAACACCATGTATTGCAAGAGGAATTGTAACCCATTGATATTTTTTAATTCCGCCATAATAGTGTGTGTCAAGATATGCAAGTTCGCTGTCCTCATATAACGGATTCTGCTTTATATCCATTCTAGGGGAATCGATATGAGCTCCGAGTATATTCATTCCATTCTCAAGATGCTCTTTTCCTATTTGGAACATTGCGACTGTTTTATCCATGCATACAGAATATACTTTATCACCACATTTAAGTGTTTCTCCGGATTTGAGATAAACATCCAAATCTCTGTAACCGGCACTCTCAGCCTGTGCAATAATCTGTTTTACACACTCTCTTTCCGTTTTTCCTACCGACAAAAAGTCTCTATATTCTTTACAAAGTTTTTCTAACTCTTTTTTGTTATTTTCATCATATGATTTCCAAGCATTTTTTCTTTCCATAATAAACCTCTTTTCTGCGCATATTATTCAACGCATATTAAGTTAGTGTCAAGCCGGTACTAAATTCGTATCAAGTTAGTACCAAGCTGCATACCTTTACATTTTATATCCTAAATACCAATAATGCAAGCACTACTGCAATAAAAGCCTGCCTTATCTTTGCTGTCATATAGTCTTTTATCGAAAGATTTGTGTCTGATATAACGCTGTATGTCTGTGCCACACTCGAAATTCCGCCAAACGCACACAGTCCAATCGTTATCAATGTTTTCATTTCCGTATTAAACAATAAAATACCTGACAAACCGTTAAGGCCCGCTATCTGCATAACACCTGTACTTACTTCCGCAATTCCCGCCAATATACAGCCTATTATGCTATACTTTACCGGTATTATATATTCTATTATGCTCGTTATTATGGAAAATAAAATTATATATCCGCCAATTTTAAGAATTGTTTCGCATGATTCTCCAATACTCTCATCAACCGCTTCCATTGTTGGATAATTTTTATCAGATGTCTCGTCTTTTTTTATGTCACAGTCTTTTTTATCTTTCCGCCAATCTTCAACTTTTGCTATACCGCCACTACATTTTTTCTTTGCAGACATAACTCTGTAAAGCCATGCGTTTATGATGGCTGAACCTGCTGCTACTGCCAGTACAAGAAACGGTCTTTTAACATCAAGACATTTTACGCCGATAAATTCAATTAAAAACATCGGACTTAAATTATTGCAGAATGTAAGCAGATATTGTGCTTCTTCCCGCCCTATATCTTTATTTTTATACAACTGTGCCGTTGTCTTTGCTCCTACTGGACATCCGGCAAGAAAACCGATAAGTATCGGATAACTTCCCTCCGCACTCACACCAAAAATAATACCAAACAACGGTTTAAAAAACCTGTTTATGTACTTTGTAACTTTCATTTTGATAAGTATATTCGATAATATCATAAAAGGAAGCAATGATGGAACTATAGCCATAAACCATAGCAACAGCCCATCTTTTGCTCCCTCACTTACAACTGTCGGCATAATCGTAAACAACACTATCATGCTGACGATTACAAATATAAATGTTTTTCTCCTCATGATACGCACCTCATTTTATGCATATTTCCTACAGTCCTACAGCTTTCACTGCAAACACTGCCGCATTAAATCCATACATCCGCCGCATAAAGCCATTCAAGCGCAGGTAATTTTATTTATGAAAAAAAATGCTTTTGTATCATATTTATGTAATCATTTATTTTTTATAACTATCTCATGCAATGGTGCGTCCTCCTGCTTCAATCCAAGCAGTGAATCAATACATTTCTTCAACGTATCATCATAAGTCATCGCATAATGGCTTATAAGCTCTATTCCGACAAAATTTATATTATCATCAATCGAACCGAGAAAAGCAATATTTTTGCCATCCTCTGTGAAATATCCGTTCACTTTCTTCAAACCGTTCATATATACACCCTGCCAGTCCTGATAGTTTGAATCAAACAATTCAGTTACCACCTCCTTATTGTCTATTATAAGGTTTGGATAACCATTTTCAAAACTAATGCTGTTACATAAAACTCCAAGAAATACCATATTTCTCGTGATTTTATCATAAGGCATATGATCTGCATTTATGACTATCTTAATTCCTTTTTTAGCTGTATCTCTTACTATTTTTTCAGCCGCATCCTTATCATCATATGTAAATCCGCTGAGATAAACCGTATCATATTTTGACAATTCCGAAACACTGTATTTCTCTATGTTATTTTCCGTACCCTCATAAATCTGCGGATATATCATTGCCAATTGATGCACATTATCACCGATTCCAATAGCCTTATAGGCACTCTTGACCTCAAATGATTTTTCTTCGCATTCCTCCTGATTAAAAAGCGCATATTTTTCATTTGATGCAACAAATTTATAATTCTCTTTTTTGGCAGCTTTTTTGACCATCTGCATATCTGAATCTTTATTTCTCATTTTAGATTTCTGTATCACGACAGTATCATATTCTGAAGCCAGACACCTGTCAAAAACATACAAATACTCACCTAAATCCATTGCTTCGGCTGCATCATCTGCAATTTTGCTTCCGTCTGTTTTTCCTGCCACAATCATCTTATGTTTAGTTAATCTCTGCGCCTCCTGCAATATGCTGTCAGATACACTGTCATCTGAAACAATAACAGCACTGTCTTTTTTCTGATATGCTATGTATATTGCCGGAACCAAATCAATACAAAGCAGTATACATACCGCAATCTGAAGCTTTACTTTCAATGTATTCCACATGATAAAAGCCATAAATATACATGTGTATGCCAAAATAAGCAAAACATACAATCTGTCACTTCTATATCCTGACTGCTTTACAAACCACACGCTCAAAGGCTTCACCGCAAACAAAAAAAGAACAATTCCACATAAAAAAATAATATTTGTCTTTCTGTGGCTGCATATAACACCAAAAATCGCAAGTAAAATAATTGCAATACCAAAATAATATATAATCTGTGCATTTTTAAAATTATAAACAGGATTTAACACATCTTTTACTGAAAAAAATACTGAGTTATCACAAGCTACAAAATTTTTATAATAAAATTCTTCATTTACAGCAGATTGATAAATTGTGACTGCATCAGGCAGCAATAATGCAATCCCCGGTGCAACAGCTCCGTGTTTGTCCCTGTTTACACTTTTCCACAAAAAAAGAATTAAAACAATACATATCGAAACTACTGCTGCCGAATATGCATCAATCTGTCTTAAGATTAACATACTGCCAAATGTCAAAACAGGTAATACCTCTGTTTTGGTATTTATATATTCAAAACAAAGATACATCAACATTGGAACTGCAGCCATACATATCTGCGATTCTATACTGTCATTGACAATAATATCAAAAAAATTGAATGGCAAAAACATCCAAATCAATCCGATATATACTCCCGTTACATATCTTTTCAATCTGCAGCCTATCAATATCCAGCACAATAAAGCCACTAAACCTATAATTATAACCATATTTTCCTCGCTTCAAATCAGTACACTAAAACTGTTTATCATTCAATAATTCTCTGTACTAATCTACAGTATCACTCAAGCATGTTATCTATTATATTATCTATAACTTCATCTACCTGCTTTTCTGTCAGTCTTGACATATTTTCCTTAAAATCAAGTCCGTTTCTCAAATCTATAATATAGCTTCTTGTCGGTGTCTCACTGCTCTCCATGACGGCAAGTTCTCCACCAAGTTCCATTATGATTTTTCTTATCTCAGTACAAAAATAATCTGATATATTTTCCAACGTAGGAACAACTGTATCAAACGGCCGAATTTCATTCATTACTCTGCCTTGAAATTTTTCCAGATATTCTTCAATTCCCTTTTCAAATTTATTGAAAAGCACAAACTCCCCTTCGCTTTTCATTATATAAAAGACGAATTCCCATGTGTGTGGATGCGTCTGTCCGTTTTTTCCGTTTATTATAATATAATGATTGGCATTAAGATAAAATTTAAATTTGTATTCCCTATAAAGTTTTGTTGTCATATCCATTGAATATTCAACCTCCTGATACTGACATCTGCATATACAAGTATTTCAAACTTTTTAAATATAATGCAAGTTTCAAAATATATTTTGCCCCCAACATCTTAATATATAATTAAATTTTTTCCTTTGTTTTTTTCAAATACGCTTTGCAGTATTTATTCAGTTCTATGTCGCCCTTATTCCACTCACCTGATCCTAAACACTTGTCCGACTTTCCTACAAGCATCTGCATGATATTTTTTATTTCCTCACGGGAATGGTCTATAAATACCAGCATTACTGCATATTTATCATTTATTCCGCTTATCTCAAAACGAAGTGCTTTTTTCCCGACAACCCACTGGGCTCTCTGTAAAAACTTATCATATACTTTTTTCTCCTTGAATACAATAGTTTCAAATCTTATAAAAGAAATGTCTTTTGTTTCAAGTTTTTCCATAAAATTGTCAACTGTTTTTTCTTTGAATACTGTATTTTTTACATCATATTCATTCAACATGCGAAGCTCATTTTCTATATTTTCAATACTTATATTTTTCGTTCTGAGCTGTTCTTTCAAACCGTCAATTTCAATCTGCTTTTTATCATTTCTGCCTGCCATTATCATCGTTATTACAAGCAGCATTAACAGCATCGATGCGACGCTTATAACTATTATTATCTGTGCCTGCATAAAATCATTATTAGACAATACAAACTTCTGATTTGTAAGCAGGCATATCTTATATTCAGTACCGTTTATCTCAAACAATGTGCCGGATGCAATATAACTTTTTCCCGACTGTGTTATAAAATCATGATGTACCTTGTTCTTCTCCAAACTGTTCAAAAATTTTTTTCCACTTTCAGATACATAGTAAGACGCCGTTGAAAATCCTCTGTACTGGTCGGTTTCCGTAACATCCTTTACAAATACAATCGAGTCCTTCTTTGATAAAGTCCAGTATTCCTTTTCTGAGTTGTCAATTGAGCCAAGTATCTCTTTTATTGATTTTTCATCAACATCAGACTCAGATTCTCTTATATTTATCTGGTCAAGAACAAGTTTTATATATTGATCCTGCTGTCTGGCATAAATTTCCAAAACACTGTTATTATATATTTTCAACTGGAATAATACCACACCGCTCAAAACTATTGAAAAAATTATCATTGCAATTGAAACTTTTTTAAATATCCTGTTTTTCTTCATTTTATAAGATCCTCACCTGTTATCAATGAATCCAGTCCGTTATTACACTCTAATCGGTATTTACGGCTTTCTTAATCTTTTCGACAATCCTTACCGGCACAATAAATTCTTCCCTGATAACACTCCAAAACTCTCTTTTTTCTTCGGTAAATGTTTTTGTTTTCCATGCACTGTCTGTATTTATACTGTTTACAACGCCTGCAAGTCTTATAAAAAATACCATAAAGTTAAACAACGGAAGCATCGGTATAACATACCACTGTCTTGCATAATATCTTCTTATCTCTTTAAAATCCGACAAAAAGCCTATAGTTGTAAAATAATAACAGTAACCTATCAGTATATACAACAAAAAAATAAACAATGTCGAGTATACTATCGACTCAAACGAATACTTCATAAGCACAAGACATATCAGTGCAAGATACCATATTACCCTCGGAAAAGCAAAAGTGTGGTCATACATCAATGTTCTTATATTTACATCAGTAAATATCTTGAGTGGATTCATGCGCTTTTTCATAAACAAATGTGAAACTTCAAGACTTCCTCTCTGCCACCTCTGTCTCTGCGTATAAAGTTTATTCATATCCTCTATAGGGTCAACATAAAATATTGCATTTTCGCACATATATACCCTCTTCTTCTGAAGATATTTCATCTGAAATGTAATTTGTGTGTCTTCACATATCGTATCCGTATTATATAGCTGTGATTTTAAAACCGTAGATTTCCTAAATGCAGAAAACGCTCCTGATAACGTATATATAGCATTTAATTCAGAAGCATAATTTCTTCCAGCAAGAAATGCCTGAGCATACTCCATAAACTCCATTTTCCTGAGAAGTTTTGCAAAGAAACCTTTATATTCCTCTATCTGATCGGGCATTGTAAGTATTGCACCTGTCATACAGTCTATCGACAAATCCGATTCAAATTTGTCAACCATATTTGTCAATGCCTTTTTGTCAAGTATTCCGTCACTGTCAATGTGAATTATATATTTTCCGTCACTGTTAAACAGTGCAAGATTCAATGCTTTTGATTTGCCCTGCTTTGCATTTAGCCACTGCATCATCAATTGAGGGAACTTTTTCTGACATTCGGTAAATACCTTAAAACTATCATCCTGCCCTTGATTGTTCACCAAAAATATTCTTATCTTGTCATTTGGATAATCACTGTCATTTATTGAACTTATACATGCCTCGAGTGAATCCTGCGAATTATATACCGGTATAAGAAGTGATATTTCCGGATATATTATCGGCTTTTCATACTTAGGAGGTATAAGTCTCTTTTTCAAAAGAACTATAACACTTCCAACTGACGGAACAATCTCCATTAACACCGGAATGATTATCCATGCAGCCCAAAAAATAAACGAATTCATAAATCTACTTATTATTGACATATCCAAATCCCCCTACTTTCTGCCTTATTATCTGTGCCTTTGTAAACACATAAAAATACAGCATAACTGACAAAAAGTAGAAAAAAATCCTTCCTATCAACGCATGCGAAATATAATAATAATCTACTCCTTTAAAATGTATTATAAAACATATCAATGTTATCCTTAATGCATTAGCAAGAATAAGATACATTGAGCCGACACACCCTATAATTATTTTCTCATATTTTGTATATACACTGAAAAATATAAGAAGTGATAAAAATGCCGTAATCTCAATAATTCCTGAGCATTCAAAATCAATTTTAAGAGTAATTGAATCTTTTGCCGACTGTACAAAAATAATGCCATATTTATAATACGGCTCAAATACTCCTGTCATTTTTCCAATTATACCGGCAAGCGCCGCTACAATATTTGCCATAGGCTGTGTAAATACATCTTTAAAGCCAACAAAAACAAACACAAACAAACCTGCACTTCCCCAGAGGAAATGCCAGAATGGTAATTTTGCTTTTTTTGTCACATGAAGAATATACAGCCATACAATTATGGCTATCAAAAATATTATATATTTACTTATATTCATTCAATCAGCCTCACTACGCAGTTTTAACCACATTATTTACTTTACGTTTTCTGTATAAAAGTACGCCGGCTACCGTAAGACAACTGATGGCAACACCTGCCACCGGTCCTGTTGAAGTTCCTGCATAAGTAACCCACTCGTCACCTATATTTACATAATTAGCCTCTATTACTTTCATTTCATTTATATCGATGTCAAACTTCTTTGCAAGTTTCTTCATGTCAACTTCATATTCCATCTCATCATAAGTACTTCCTGCAGAAATTGTTATCTTTCCGTAATCAATAAATCCTTCATCAGAAACATTTTTATATGTAGTCCATGAACCTATATCGACAAGCGTAAACTCATGATTTCCTTCTGAAAGATTGGTAATCTTAGGATTCCAGTCTATCTTTCCCCCACTATCCACAGTTACAAATCTGAAAGAAATTGAAGTTTTGTCGTTACTGTTTGCTCTCAATGCAAATGGCGAAAACTCGTTTCTGCCATCTGTTGTCTTATGAAGAAATGACTTCACATGACCGTAGATATAACCATCTGACGCATACAATGCCGCCTCTGAATCATCACCGACACCACCCTGTGTTGAATATTCAATAGTAGTATGCGCATAATCGTCCCAGTCATCGAAAGAGCCATCATAGGCTATCCCGCTAAACTTATTGCTAATCGCACCATGTGACGAATCTTTATCTATATTTACAATATTACTCACAAGCGGACTTGATGAAAGATAATATCCAAAAGATAAACTCTCATTGTACTGCTTTACCGCAGATACAGGAACGGCAATTTCATACTGTCTGTTTGAATATTCTGCAGTTATACTGTTTCCACCCATCTTATTTTTAACATAATCACTTACACTGACTTCACATTTTCTATTGACCAGCTTAATGTCAAGAACCGTTCTTCTATCTGTATCCGTCTTTATCTCATATTTTCCACTCGCATAACTTCCCGATGAACCAGCCGCACCATCTGACGCATTTTCAGATTTTTCTTTCATATATATGTAAATATAATCCCCGTCAAACACGACAGCCGCTTTTGAAAGTCCGTTTCCGCTTTCTGAATTCTGCGATACATCATTCTTTGAAACCGCATTCCAATCTGAAAAGTTTCCATCGATTGTTATACCGCTGTACACATCATCTTTTTTAACTTCTTCATCTTTGGAATTTAAATCTGTAATATCGCTGCTTTCAACTTTCGTACCACAATATTCCAATGTGTAATTCTTGCCGCCAAAAAACGTCTGAGGTATTCTAAATTCTGTCTCGTATTTATCCTTTTCCTGACTTGGCTCTGACGCTTTATCAGCATCCCCAACACCATCTATATCACTGTAGGTGCCGTTTTTAATACTGCCCATATTGTATGAAAATCTTATTCCGTCACTCATTCCGTCATCATACTTTATCGTAAAACTCGTGTCTGTTATAGGCTGTCCATATTGATTTCCGCCATTTTGCTGCACATAAAAATATACATATTCGTCATCCTTTGCAACAGACCATTTAGATATTTTTGAATCCGAAGAGTCATACATTGTAATTCCGTCCCATTCTGAAGGATCTCCGTCGATTGTTATTGTTCTCGCTGCCAAAACACTTTTGTGTGGTACACAAATTGATGATGCGGCAATAAGTAATGCCATGCTTCCTGCAACAATTGTTTTCTTTAGTTGTCTCATAAAAACCTCTCCTAACAAATAACCTGATTAAGAACATATAAATTTTTAAAGTCGAATTTCTTTAACAGAAACCGCATATACCCTCAAAGGATTTTCGCCGATTTCTAACCTAATAAGTTTCCACCCGTTCTTGTCAAAAACCTTTACAAGCTTTCGCCAAAAAACCTCTCCCACATTTTCTATATTGGCATCACCTGCAAACTCTTCCAAAGAATTGAGATATTGATTCTGGTATATTTTAAGTGTTTCATTTACCATATCCTCCATATCAGAAAATTCTACAAAATTGCCGGCAGACGGCTCTGCAAATATCTCTCCCTCCAATACATGATTATGTTTGTGTTTTTCATTGTTATCGGCACTATGCGTTATACTAAGTCTATATTTAAGTTTATAATATTTCATACTGAAATCATAGAACAATTTTTTTTATTTTGCAATATCTAATATGAAAATACTATTTCCAAAAAATTACTTTAATCTATGATTTTTTCTTTGTCACATTGAGATAGACCTCCTCTTTTGTGTGAAATCCACTGTCAATAATAATACTGTCAAGATTGCTTTTAGTTACCATAACAGGTTTCAGTGAATAATAAGGTACAAGGCTTTTGCCGTTATCAATTTTTTTTGTAGCTATATAATCACTGCTTTTTTCGTCGTTTTCCTTTTTTTGCCCGCTGTCACCGGCTTTATAATATTTTTCTCCCTTTGCTATTTTTACCGCAAAATATGCAGCGGTTTTAGCCAGCTCTTCTACCTTTTTAAATTCAGTCATTTTCTGTGTTCCCTCAACGATACGCTGACATGCCAGCAAATCCGCATCCTGACCAATAAGTGCAACTTTTCCGGACAACCTGTTTTCAGAAAGCACTCTTGCAACCTCACTTGCCAAATCATCATTTCCGCACATTATGCCGTCTACATCCGGATATTTTTCTAAAGCCTTCTCCACATACTCCCCTGCTGCCTTTGCCGACCATCCCTTGCAATAATCTGAATATACAATGTCTATTCCTGCTTCGCTTATCTCCTGTTTAAATGCCTTCTCAACACGAATAACATTGTCATCTGCGCTTGAACCGTTTATCTCAAATATCTTCCCGCCATGTGGCAGTGCGTGCTTCATGGCTTTTCCCATATCTCTGCCTACAGTTTCATTGTCGAATGATATATAAAGGTCGGCATCAACATTTTTTATAAGTCTGTCATATGAAATCACACTTATTCCTTTATTTTTTGCTCTTTTTACTGCATCGGATATTGCTTCGCAGTCTACCGCTATTATAACAATCACGTCTACATTCTGGGAAATTAGATAATCTATCTGTGAAATCTGTTCTTTTACATCCCCGTTCGCATTTTGAACATTTACTTTTGCACCGAGTTCCTTAGCGGCAGTAACAAATGTGTCCCTTTCTCTTAACCATCTTTCTATTACAAATGAATCAAAACAAAGTCCTATATTTATACTTTTCTTTTTGTCTGCAACTTTTTTGGGAGCACTGTTATAACTGCATCCCGTCATCACCGATACAAGTAATATCGCAATTACCAGTATTAACACTGTCATTTTTTTTGCACAGCTAATGCGTTTAAATTTTCTTTTCATACCTTTTCTCCGTTATCCTCTGTACTCGCTTGGCGTTACATTTTCTTTCTTCTTAAATATCCTGCTAAAATAGTTCGGGTCACTGTAACCGCACATGGCACATACTTCTTTTATGCTGTATGTATTGTCTTCAAGCAGTTCTTTAGCATAGTCTATTCTTTTCTTCGTCAGATAATCAATAAAATTTACTCCTGCCTCTTCCTTAAATAACTTACTAAAATAATACGGACTTATATTTACAACTTTTGATACGTCATCCAGTGAAATATTTTTAGTATAATTTTCATCTATATAATCCATCGCTTTTGATATTACTGTTTCTGAACATTCCTCATGCTTAAATGCAATATTCTCACACACCAGACTTATCTTCGATATAAACCATTTTGAAAGTTCACTGTAATTTTTCATGGCAAGCACACTTGAAAGATAATCTTTTCTGTACCTGAAACCATAATCAAGTCCTCCTGCATTTACACCCATTGTTTCAGCACGCATAACAAGTTCGAGAACTTTTAACTTTATATCATCATCATACTGTCCAAATTTTTCGCACAGCATATCAAAAAATATTTTTGCCTGCTGTCCCGCCTGCATTGTATCTCCCTGTTCTATACAATTAAACATTCTTCTCTCAACATCTATAGGATAATCTTCATCTATTTTTCCGGCAAGCGGTAAATCATCTACATGTGCAACATGCGATTCTCCTTCATCCAGACAGCGTATGGCTTCAACATACGACTCTTTAACCTTATCCAGTTCTTTTGTGTGTCCTATTCCCGCCATAAATTTTGCATCTGTACTTTCCTCAAGTGCATAGACAAGATTTCTTGTTCTCTCTATTATTGAAATTCTCTCATCATAGTCAACACTTTCCCTATTGCTAAAAACTACAACAACTATCCTGTTAGACATCATAGAACCTATAATACAGCTGAAAGTATCTGATATTTTCTGTCTTATCTGGTCATACTCTTTTTGAAGCCTCATCCCTGTTCCGACAGGATTTGTCAAAACTCCGTTTTTGTAATCTTCACCGAATTGCAGCAATATTATGTAAGCATATTCCTCTTCAATATTCATTATCTCCTTGTAATATTCGTTTTCGGACTTGCTTCCATTCTGCAATAAAAGATTACTCACAAAACCATTTTCTATAATCGGTATAACCGTCTCTAATTTTTCTCTTATTCGTATATTATCTATTTTCTTTTTTCTCTTTTCCTCAACGCTTTTGATTGCTCTTGTAAGAACATCTATTATCGAAGCTTTTGATACGGGCTTTGACAAAAAATCAAAAACTCCTATACTTATCGCATCTTTAGCATAATCAAATTTATTGTAAGCCGTTATAACGATAAACTGTATATTCTTGTTTTTCTCTCTTATTTTCTGCATTGCTTCAATTCCGTTTAACCCGGGCATATGAATATCCATCAATGCAATATCAGGCTTTTCCTCCTCCGCAATCTCAACTGCAACCCTTCCTGTCTTTGCCGTAAACACTTCACATTCGTCACCAAAATTTGTTGCAATTATCGTTTTCATTGAATTGAGCATAAGCCCCTCATCATCTGCCAGCAAAATCCTTATCAAAATACCTCTTCCTCCTTTGGAATAATGATGGTCGCTGTAGTACCGCACATAGCACCATCACTGTCAATTTTAAATAAATTTTCTTTCTTATAGTATAACTCAAGCCTTTTATTTACATTTTCAAGACCGATACCTGTCGAGTCACTGTCACTTTGTTCCTCATTTTTTATATTTTCCATTATTTCCTGAACTTTTTCTCTCTCCATTCCCTCCCCATTATCCTGAACCTGTATTATTATATCGTCATCATTGTCAACTATATAAAGTGCAATTCTCTTTTCTCCCTCATTATTTCTGACACCATGATTTAACGCATTTTCAACAATAGGCTGCAGTATCATGCTCGGCACTCTTATTCTGATGTCCTCTATTCCAATGTGCTTTTCGTAATGTATCTCTCCGTCATACCTAACATTTATTATATATATATAATTATCAACCACCTCGATTTCCTCTTGTAAAGTCGCATCATCCTGCATTTTTTTCACGTTATACCTGAAAAAGTCTGCCATCTTCTGAACAAACACACTTGTCCTCTCAGCGTCCTCAAGCATTGCAAGCTGTGCACCCGCATTGAGACAGTTAAACAGGAAATGTGGATTTATCTGTGCCTGAAGATACTTTAATCTAGCATCTTTCAAATGATTTTCCATCAGAAGCTGTTGTTCCTTTAATTTTCGCTCTTCCTCCATTCTTTTTTTCACCTGATCAACGTAATGTCTAAGGCTTCTCACCATTGTATTAAATGCATTTGTTACAATTCCGACCTCATCCGTAAGTTCTGAATCTTTAAGCTCTGCCTCAAGATTTCCACTCGCTATCTCATCTGCCGTTCTTGCAAGTGATACCAATGGATTTATGATATTTCTCACAAACAGCAGAAGAACAGTCATCGACAAAATACATATTAAAGCAATAATAACTACACTGACTAACTCGGATAATTTTAATGAACCTAAAAGCACCATATAATTACTTGAATTTTCTTCAAACTGGCTTTCATTCAACAATGAAATATATTCTTTTATATAATTGTATATTTCCGTGCTTTTCTCGTAATAATCCTTGTACTTTTCAACATTTCGTCCTCTCTTTTCCTGAATTGTCATCTCTGACAATTTAAGATAAGTTTCCGACATTCCCTTGATATTCTTTTGAAGCATAAATATTTCATCATCCATATTTTTATCATTCAGATTTCCCAGCATATTCCTGTATTCATCTTCATAACGATAATAATTTTCCAGAGACTCTGCATTGCGTGTGTTCAAATATCCATACAAATTGTATTGTATATTTTGTATCGCAGTTGACAATTCACCCGTTGTAATATTTGATGAATATACATTGTTTATACTTTTTAAAGATACATTTATAAAATAAAACACTATCACAATCACTATGAATACAATTATGACCATTAGAGTATACAATGAAATCAATTTTGTTTTTATCGAACCCGAATATGCATTTTTTATCCACCTTTTCGTTCTCTTAAACATATGCTTCTCCTAATTTTTATTTACATCATCTTTTTTATAATATCCTAAAACACTTTTCTTTGATATCACATTCATATCCACACTTATATAATCACTTACATGTCCGGAAGCAATATAATCACAAAGTACCTGTATGCTGTTTTCACCAAGCTGCTTTGCATCAAGTTCTATTGTTTTCGATACAACTCCTTTCCTTATTGCTTTTAATGTAGAAGCAGATGAATAATAATTAATAATTTTTACACTTCCAACTCTGTTATAATCAATCGTAGCCTGACACAGACATTCTGATGCTGTCTCATTCAAGCTTACAACTATGTCAGGTAGAGTTGCCTTGTTTAAAAACAGATTTCTTATTCCCTCCTCAATATCAAAAGTTGTATTATTTTCAATGTAATACGGCTGCACATTTATATTTATTCTCGAGCCAATCCCCTGCAGCAGTGCGCTCTTAATCTGCCCGAATATTATTTCATTCCCGGCAGAATTCTTTTCCGTCAATATATACACTCTTCTTTTTCTTTTATCCATAAGACTGCTTATCTCTTTTGCATACACCTGCCCCATCTGGTATGTATTTATGCCAACAAATGAGACTCTTTTTGTATCCGGCGCATCATTTATAACCGTCACTACCGGCATTCCTAATTTTGTTGCCTTGTTTATAAGCATCTCTACTTCCCTGCTTCCATCCGGCTCAATAATTATTCCGTCAACTTTAGCTGCCATGCATATTTTCATGTAATCTGAAATTGTATAATCATCTGGAAGATTTTCTCCTATTTTTTCAACAAAAATGCCTTTTTTATCTGCATAGCGTTTTGCGTTTTCATAAACACTGTTCCAAAATTCTCCTGAAAAATCTTTTGCTATCATAGCAAAATGTTTACTGTATTCATCTGCACTTTCTTGATTTGTTTTCTTTCCGACATTCTTCTGTACATTCCAGATGTAGCCAAATCCAAAAACAAATATAAATAATGTAACTATTGATAAAACAATAATCGAACTTGTTTTTTTAGATTTATTTTCATTTTCTTTATTTTTCTTCACGGCTCTTTCCTCAAATACTCTTTTCTAAATATTGATGTTACTATAATTTAATCTAAAAAACAAGGAGACTTTCAAACCGAAAGTCTCCTTGCCAGTCACCGGTTACTGTTCACCTTATGGTATGACCGGTAACAATCACCGCACAATCTAAAAATTCATTTTAATACTCCTCATCACTATCCTTTTTTTCTTCACACTCTATATTTTCTTGTGCTTGAGATTTTGTCTTTTTCATAAGCCTTGTTGCGTAACAGATAACACCAATGGCTCCTGATGCAAGAACAACAGTGAAGATTATGGCAACCGGCCATGACATTGTATCGTCTCCATGAATTCTGTTGTTTAAAATTCCAAATGCCATATACCCGATATATGCTGCAACCAGATAATATATAATTGATTTTGTATTTACATTATTGCCTGTCATATCTCTTCACTCCTATTCTCATTACTATTTTGTATTATAATATTTTCTTTTAAACAAAAACCGGTACAATATCTCCATTATTCGTTATCCTGGCATCAAGCCTTTGTCATATTTTTGTTGTTAAACTTAATATCAAAGATAACTGCAATAAGAAGAACTGCTCCTTTTACTACATACTGCCAGTTCGAGTTAAGTCCTATTATAGACATGCCCTGATTGATAACTCCAAGAAGTATGGCACCGATAACGGCTCCGCCTACTGTTCCTGAACCACCGTATGCAGATGCACCACCGATGAAACATGCACCGATTGCATCCATCTCGTATGAACTTCCTGAATCACCGTTTACTGAACCTACTCTTGCTGCACAAAGCAAACCACAAAGACCTGCAAGTACTGCAACCTGAACATATGCTATAAAGAATACTTTGTTTGTATCGATACCTGAAAGTTTGGTAGCTTTCTCATTTCCACCTATTGCATAAAAATGACGACCAAGTGCTGTCTTACTTGTGATGAATGCATATAATACTACTACTGCAAGAAGCCAGAGAAGCATTACTGGAATACCTTTATACTGTGAAAGTTTGTAGCAGTACAACAATACACACACACTTATTACAGCCATCTTTATATATGTACCTAAAGCACTCTCAACGTGGTATCCTTTTTTCTGTTTTTTCTGTCTTCCGATAATTGTAAATGCAATATATCCTACAACTACAACCACTCCAACAATTATTGCTGAATATTTCTGTCCGTCATCAAGCCCTGGTACGTTTATGTATGATGTGAATACATCAAGGAATGATCTGTTCTGGATTGAAATTGTTTTACTGTCGAGAACTACACGACCAAGACCTCTGAATACGAACATACCTGCAAGTGTTGTGATAAATGGAGGTATTCTTGAATAACCTATCCAATATCCCTGCCATACACCAATCACTGCTGCAACTACAAGTCCGAGAAGTATTACCCCTATTGCTGGAATTGATGTTGTTGATAAAAGCTTTGCTGCAATGGCTCCAACAAGACATACAACAGAGCCAACAGATAAGTCGATGTTACCACCGGTCAATATACAAAGCAACATACCACAGGCAAGTATAACTACATATGCATTCTGCAAAAGCAGATTTGATAAGTTCTGGGCATATATCATTTTTCCGCCCGTCATTTGATTAAACAATACAAATACGATTAATAATACAAGTACCATCGTATATTTTACAAGAAAATCTTTTACTTTAGCGTTCATCTTTTTCTCCTTTCCATGGGTGCCAAGTCTCTATGCCTAACTCTTTTACTTCTGGTCATCTTTTAAAATGTTTGACATAATAAGTTCCTGAGTAGCTTCCGATGCTTCAAGTTCACCTACTATTTTTCCTTCATTCATAACATAAATTCTGTCGCACATTCCTAAAAGTTCAGGCATTTCTGATGAAATCATAATCACACTCTTACCCATCTCAACAAGCTTATTCATAATTCCATATATTTCATACTTTGCACCGACATCAATACCTCTTGTCGGCTCATCAAGAATAAGCACTTCAGGATCTGCAAACATCCATTTAGACAAGAGTACCTTCTGCTGATTTCCTCCTGACAGATTACCTACCGCCTGTTCTACCGACGGACACTTTGTATGCATCTTCTCTCTGTAATCCTCAGCAACCTTGCGCTCTTCATCCATATCTACAATTCCATGCTTACAAATCTTTTCGAGTTTCGCCATAGTCGTATTTTCTCTTATTGTCTGACTAAGCACAAGCCCGTTCTCTTTTCTGTCTTCAGTTACATAAGCAAGACCCGCTGCAATCGCAGCTTTTTCATTTTTCAGATGTACTTCCTTACCATTTATGAATAACTGACCCGTTATGTTTTTTCCATAACTCTTTCCGAATATACTTCTGGCAAGTTCCGTTCTTCCTGCTCCCTGAAGTCCTGCAAAACCGACAATCTCACCTTTATGTACATTGAAAGATACTTTCTTATCAACTATTTTTCCTTCAAATGTAGGATGGTAAACCGTCCAATCCTTCACCTCAAGTCCTAATTCTTTTGAAATATTATGTTCTCTTTCAGGGAAACGGTCTGTCATTTCACGACCAACCATTCCTTTAATGATACGTCCCTCATCAATGTTGTGGTCAGGATTTTCGATTGTCTCAATCGTTGAACCATCTCTTATAACCGTTATCCTGTCTGACACATAGGCAATTTCATTTAATTTATGTGAGATAATAATTGATGTAAGTCCTTTTTTCTTAAACTCAAGAAGCAAGTCAAGCAGCATCTGCGTATCTTCTTCATTTAATGATGAGGTAGGTTCATCCAAAATAAGAAGTTTTACATCTTTTGATAATGCTTTTGCAATTTCAACAAGCTGCTGTTTACCTGTTCCAATATCTTTAATGAGAATCTGAGCAGATTCCTTCAAGCCAACCTGAGCCATATGTTTCTCAGCCTCAGAATATGTCTCGTCCCAGTTTATTCCAAATTTACCCTTTTTTTCATTTCCAAGGAACATATTCTCACCTATACTCAGCATAGGAATAAGTGCAAGTTCCTGATGAATAATTACAATACCTTTTGCCTCACTGTCGTGAAGAGTATTAAATTTACAAACTTCCCCGTTATATATGATATCTCCTTCATAACTTCCATATGGATGAATACCACTTAAAACTTTCATCAGGGTAGATTTGCCAGCTCCGTTTTCTCCGCAAAGTGCATGAATCTCGCCGCGCTCTACTGCAAGATTGACATTATCCAATGCCTTTACACCCGGAAATTCCTTCACGATATTTTTCATTTCGAGAATATAATCAGCCAAATCAAAACCCTCCTTTTCTTTTTTTAGGGACTCACCAGGTTACGGGAGTCCCTCGTTTTCTTTCTATATCACTATTTCTGTTTACAACATATAAATCAATTACTCAATTGCCTGAAGGTATCCGTCTGAACCCTCTTTGTAATATCCTGTGTCAACAAGTTTCTCTTTGTAATTGTCTTTTGTGATTACTTCTGGTGTAAGAAGATATGATGGAATCTTTCCAGTTCCGTTATCATATGAATCTGTATCATACGAGCACTCGCAGTCAAATTCTTTTGTAAGTGACTCATCAGGTGTATTGCCATCAAGCACTGATTTTACAAGTTTAAGTGTTACTACTGCTTCGTTTGCAACTGCCTTGTAAACTGTCATTGCCTGTTTGCCGTCAAGAATATTTTTAAGGTTTGCAACGTCACCATCCTGTCCTGTGATAAGAGGTGTGTTCTTTCCTGCATAATCAGATTCGATTGCCTGTGTTACACCAAGTGCTGTTGAATCATTTGAGCAAAGTGCTATATCAAGCTGATTCTTTCCATCTGCATAATAAGATGAAAGAATATTCTGCATACGATTAAGGGCTTCATCTGTACTCCACTGAGGTGTTGCTACAGACTCAAAATCCTGCTGTTTTGAAACAATCTTAACTGTTCCATCATCGATATACTTTTTAAGTGTATCCATTGCTCCGTTGTAGAAGAATGTTGCATTGTTGTCTGCCGGGTCACCAGCTGTAACTTCCATGTTGTATTTTTTCTTTGAACCGTCAAGTTTTAATGTATCAATTATGTACTGTCCCTGTAACTGACCCACTTTGTAGTTATCAAATGATACATAGTATGAAATTGCATCTGTGTTCATGATAAGTCGGTCATAAGAAATAACCGGAATGTTCTGATCTTTTGCGTCTGCAAGTACAGTTGATAATGTATCACCGTCAATAGCAGCAACCACAAGAATGTCTACATTATCTGAAATCATATTCTGAATATCATTTACCTGCTGGTCTGTATCATTGTCAGAATATGTAATCTCAACATCATATCCATCTTTCTTAAACTGTTCCTCAAGATATGAACCGTCTCTGTTCCATCTTTCAAGAGATTTTGTTGGCATTGAGATACCGACTTTTTTCTTGCCTGAATCTGAGTTCTTATCTGAACTTGAATTGTTGTTTGCTGTTGGATCAGAGCCACACGCTGTCATAGATGCTACCATCGCTGCTACAAGTAATCCTGATAAAAATTTTTTTCTCATAATATTCATCCTCCTCTATATATAATATGAAAATAAGTTTAGAAAAAACATTTCGTAATGTTCTTATCTGTTGTTAATAATATATCACAAACCATTTAGCATTATTTTTCATATTTCTATACATTTTTACTAAGTTTCAGACTTAAACCAAAAAATGATAGCACTTTTTTACCTTATATTGTAAAAATTTGCTATCATTTTTTTGTTGTTCATTATTTTACGGCTATTTTATTATTTTTTTGTTTAAAACATGAGCTCCTGCTGTGTCACCTGAATCTGCGTTGCAATCATTGTATCGGATTCTTCTCCCCTGGTATGCTCTCCCTTCAGATACTGCATTCCATTTCTAAGACTTGCTGCAACCAGATTAAGCACATATATATTGTCAAATCTGTCATAGATTGAATCCCCGCCAAGACCCGAAAGACAGATAAGCTGGGTATTTGTCTTTTTTGCCATATCCATAAGCGGCTTTAAGAGATGTGACGCATTGGTCTGTGCAAAAGGATTATCCATAACAAGCACTTTTCCTTCATTATAATTTGTAAACACATCCGATACATCTTTTCTCATGTAGTATAAAAGACTTGAAAGAACAATGAACGCAGATAAAAATCCTTCACCGCCTGAATTTTTTGCAACATCTGACCATGAAATCTCCCTGCCTTTTTGTTCCTCTATCTTATAAAGCCTTATGCGCACATTTCCGGTGCCAATCACCGAATCATAAAGATACTTTGTATTAATATAAAGACTTATAACTTCCTCAGGATTTTCATTATTTTCAAGTGCCGTTACGGTTTTCGCCGTAACTTCATCGAGAATATCCTTAACTTTCAAATGATACATCTCTTCATTTGAATACCATTCAGGAATTGTTATTTTAAGCATTTTTTTATCTTTCCCGTGAACTTTAATAGTTGAATTTCCATCTATCCTGCCAAGATCCTCATGCACATCCCTGACATACTCCTCCAAAAGTTCAACTATTCTTGCACTTTCCTTTTCCACCATATCCACATCTACTTCAAGTTTTTCTATTATTCCTTCATATGAAGAGACAAATATATCAAGCTGCTTTAAAAAGTTCACCGCATTGTCGGTAATCGACATCAATACTTCTATGGACTTTTGGAAAAATTCATCCCTGAAAATATTTTTTCTCGCCATATCGTTAAGCAGTCTTGTAATAACAGCACTCTGCTTTCTCTCACTCTCAAGAATTTCTTTGTAATCCCTTATCATAATTCCTCTGAATGTATCTATTTCTTTTACGGATTTTCCTGCAAAGTCTGATTTTGTTATTCCGCTTTCTGTGTCTTCTGCTTTCAGTTCACTGTATTCTGCCAGCGCAGTCAGGTTATTCCTGTAACCTGCACAAAGATTTAATACACCTTCTAAATCCGATTTGTTATCTCTTATTTCATTTTGAATCAAAATAATCCTGTCTTTAAAATTTGTATTGGTTATCTTCTTTTTACTAACTGGCTCTTTTTTCTCACATATTCTGTACAAATCATTGTACGCATGTTCCATATCTGACTGCTTTTTGGCAATTTCCATGTTAACTTTATTCAATTTTTCATTATAAAGCTGAATCTGCATATTTCCGGAAGAAATGCGTTCATCAAGTTCATTTTTTTCTTCCCTGTCATACTTTACTTTTTCTACATCCGCAATTTCCAAATTATGCTTTTTCAACAACTCATCAAGTTCCTGTCTGCTTTGGGCAAACTGCCTGCTCACACTGTTATACTGCTCATTTAACAGCTTTATCTCATTTGAATAATCGTTTATCAGTGCATTGTATTCAGCTTCTTTTGATATTCTCATTTCTTCGTCTAGAAGATTATATGTTTCTACATTCTCCTTAATTTCTGCCTCAAAGATTTTGAAATACTCATATTTTTCCTGAAAAGATTTTTTTTCCTGTCGCATTTTCATCTCGTTTCTCTCGTCCGATTTGATATTTTCGACAAGATTTTCAAGCTTTTCGTTGATAATACCCAGTTTGTTATCTATATCTTCATTCTTTTTCTCAAGTTTTATCTTCTCATGTTTTGCTTCACAATATTCATTGTAGTTCTCATTAAGAATTTCAAAATCCTGCAGTCTCAAATCAGCCAGACTCTTATTCCTGTTTAAATCAGTTATCTTCTGGTTAATATTTTCGTTATTCTTTATTATGTCTCTTTTCAGATTTTCAAGTTCTTCTATCTGATTTTGTGCATCATTTATCTCTTTTTCATATGTCATTATCATATTTGCACTAAGCTCAATACTGTCTTTTTCTAATGACTGTTTCTTTATGCATTCACATTTAGAAAAATATTCACCGTATTCAATGTCTCGTCTCTTTATATTTTCCTGAATCTTTGTAATCTTTTCCTTTTTCTGCCAGATAATATCACCACGCTTCTTCGTGTCAAGCAATTCGTCACGAAACATCAGATAAAAACTTACTTTGTCAAGTTCTATTGTACCTATACCGCTCTCTATAAAGCCATCTTCAAGTTCCTCTCTCTTAACAATCGGAATAGGGGTTGACGTAAATATCTTTTTATTATCCTGTGCGAGTCTATCAAAATCTGCACCGGATAATATTATCGAATACGGAATAAACGGATTATTTTCAACAATTTTTTTATTTTCCTGCAAACTTCTTCCATTGTTTGAAAGCCATTCCATGCCATATATAATCTCAATTTCAAGTGTTGAGAGATAATCCGAAAATTCCTTTGACACCTCCAGCAGACGTCCGTTTTCAAGCAGCTTGACCTCTGCTCCAATCTGCTCACATTCTCTCTCCAAAATCCGCTTTGCAGCATTTATCTCTTTAAGCTTTCTTTCTGCATTTTCAATAATAACTGTTTTGTTATATACTTCACTTTCATCCACAAGAAAATACTTCATTATATCCTGTCTTGTTTTAAGCTGTAATTCAAAATCTGCCAATCTTTCTTTTTCAGCCGCAAGACTGCTCTTTTTTTCTATAATTACTTCTCTGAAATCGTCCTGATTTCTTCCATATCTTACATAATCTTCATCATTTTTTGTCTTTTCATGCTTTAACGCCGCTATATCCTTTTTCATAGCCGCTATTTCTTTTTCATACTCTTCTCCTTTAAGTTCTAAAACACCTGCCTCATATATGCCAAGAATATTTCTCAAAAGATTTTCGTTGTATTTTTTGTTAAACTGTTCTTCCAAAACAGCATAATTTGATACCTTTGCCTGACACTTGCCAATCTGCAATGAGTTTGCATCTTTTTGTTTAAAGCACTCTGACTTGCTTATATTATATTCTTTCTCCTGCTCCTCATGTTTAACGATAGAACCTTTTATTTCTGCAATTTCGCTGTCACAATTTGAAAGTGCCTTAAAATAATGTTTAAACAGCATTTTTCCCAATTCTTTTCTCGCAGGTTCTTTTTCTTTCTCATTCTTATTTGACACTTCAATACGGCTCTCAAGCTTTTTGCACTCTGAGAAAGCATTGTTCTTTGCCTCGTTTTGCTTTGCACAAAGTAGTATATCCCTGCTTTTTTCAAGTTTCTCTTTTTCTTTTACTACCTGCTCTTTTTCGAGAGTAAGCTGCTCATATTCATGTGCCAGTTTATTTTTCTTTTCTTCAATAGAATAGATACTGTATGATATTTCTTCATATCTTATATCAGCAATCTGTTTCTGCTTATTTTTTATTTCTTCATCGAGATAATTTTTTCTCTCGTCAGTCTCTTTAAGAAGTTCATCCAAAATCGTGATGAACCCTGCTATATCACTTTCCTTTGACTGTCTTTGTTTCGTATAATCCAAAAATTCATCTGCATAATTTTTAATACCCGATGCTTCCTTTAAAAATTCTTTTAAATTTTCCATCCGGTGGATATTTGTCTGATTGTCTTTATACTGTTTAGCATACTTTTTGATAATATTCTCAAACTCCGAAATGCGGTTTCCTTCCTTGTTAAGTTTGCTCTCAACAGCTTCTAAAAACCACTTTTCAACAAGACCTTTTTCATCACGACAGTCTGAAAACAAATCTGAAAGTCCCGACTCTTTCAAATTTATTTTTTTTATAATAGTTTCCCATTCTTTGTAATTTATCTGGTACTGTTTTAATTTTTCAAAATACATCCTCGACTGTGCAGGCATATCCATATCATAATAATTAAAGTGCATGCCGTCTTCTTTTTTTATGTTTTCAAATATCTTCCTGCATGTCCCCCAATTTTTTAAGGTCATGCCCGCATCTGTCTCATTTATAATAGGAATATGATATATATCATTTTCGCATCTGTCTTTATATTCATATATAAAGTTTATCATTTCTAGTTCATCATGTGCTTCTCCCTCCGAGATTTCCTGATTTTTTCTTACCATCATTCCCGTGAGGACATATCCCGCATCCCCGTCAAGAACCCACTCAACCATAATAAACGTCGGTCTGTTTGTCGTAAAATAACTTTCAAATTTTCTGTCTTTTGTGTCCCTGTATCTCTTATGTACAAACGGTGCCGTCATCATCTGTACTAAAACTGTCTTTCCACCGCCGTTTCTCAATGACATAAGCGTACTTTCACCATTAAAATTGAAAGCTTCATCACTTATCTTAATCGAATTATTATTATAATTTAAGTTCACAATACGAAGCGTGTTTATTTTACTCACTTTTTTCCTCCTCATCAATAATGCCAAGAACTTTAAGAACCCTCGTATAATTATTCTGATTCAACAGGTTCCAATCCATAAAACTGTCCAGCTTTTTTGTTGTATTTATCATGTCATCTCTCTCTATATACTCGATAAGCCCCTGTTCCTGCAGAAAAAGCAATATCCTGTGAACAAATCCCTCTTTTGTAGTTTTAGTTTTTCTTCCCTTTTCGTCGCTTCTAAGCGCAGTATAAGATTCAAGCATATTTGAAAATGCCAATCCCGTTTTTTCTTCTTCATCCTCAGTCATATTATTTCCGGCTTCCAAAAGTCTGTCAGAGACAAGATTTATAAGCTCTCCGACTTTTATGTATTCCCTTGATTTACTGCTGCTGCCCTGCGCGTCATAAAATTCCGTAAGCATTGTAAGAATCACAAACTGCGACAAATAATAATCTTTATCCGTTGCACCTGATTTACACAATTTCGCTTTCAATTCCTGCTTTGAGAACCCAAGAACATCATTATCTTCATACGGAATAAGATATATGACGCTTCCATATCTTTCAACCGTACACTCTGCAATATCTCCCTGATTCTTTACAAGAGTCATAATTCTGGGATTTTGCGTATATCCGTCAAACAATTCTTTGTTGTCTTCCTCCCTTATTTCATGTTTTGAAATAAGAGTATAAAATATTTCCTGACTTATTCTTACTTCTTCCGCCTCGTATGCCATAATTACTCCATTCCTTTTTCAAATTTAAACACTACATTTGAACAATATATGTTGCGTCTGTCACCAAATTCATTGTATATATCCTTAAAGCAGACTACCTGTCCATCTTCACACTTTCTTATTGTTACTTTCTTAATTCCATCTGCTTTTCTCTCATCCGCAATTTTCAAAAGCATTTCATTCAACTGAAAACTGTAACTTTCATCCGCAACTATATTTTTTCTCTCTTTCCTCAAATCATCAATATCTATGCTGCCCGCTTTTATAAATTCAACCATTATCTCCTTAAAAATTTCAGCATTCGGAATAAATGTCTTTTTCTGTTTCTCCGTCATATCACACATTGCGGCAAGTTCCAGATTCCCGCCATTTTCTTCTGCTTTATCTACAAGATACTCCATACTTGATTTATATTTTTTCAGCTTTTTTTTGAGTCTTTTTTCTTTCTGCTCCTCATAGTCCATAATATCAAAATCAAGCTGTTCTTCCTCATTCTCATCATTTTTCTCTCTGAGTGGTTTTTGATACTGAATACATTTGTTCAGATTATAAATTTTCTTTGGATTATTTCTAAACAATGGATTTAAAAACATGTTTACATTTATCAGATTACCCGGATGTTCAATAATTTTATCATACAAATCATTTCTAAGTGAAAATCTCTTTATCAATGTCATCTTAGACATCTGTTCCAACTCATTAGAATACAAATCCTTCAAATCAAAATGTTTGTTTAGTATTTTCTGATGTTCGTCTATAGACCGGCTCAAATATCTTTCAATCTCCTGAAGATTTTGAAGTTTTTCCAAATCCTCATCATTCAGTGCTTTAATATTTATATTTTCATCCTCTAACTCTTTTACCCTGTTTCTTACTATTCTTCTATACTCCATGAATTTATGCTTAGTATCACTTATTGTCGACATATTTTCATTTAGTATCTGCTCATAGTCCTCAACCGAGTAATTTAATGCATTTCTCCTAATACGGTCCATTGCCTCCTGAATTTTCTGAAGCTGTATTCTAAGCATATTAAAGATATTTTTTACTTCATCGAGAGCCTGGTCATATGTAGCACGCTCCAAATGCATTTTGAAAATCATCTCATGTATCGTAAGTTTAAGATTATTTTCAACTTCCAGTGTTGATAATACAAGATTATAGCCATTATCTGTAAGTTTATAACTTGTTCTTTTTATTTCTCCGTCTATATATACCACTTCGTTAGATAAATAACTTATATTTTTCTTTTTGTATTCACGTTCATCAAAATCAAAGCAGTCAAAATACATCGCACGACCTTCATCACACAAAACAACATTTATAATAAACTCAGCAAGTTCACCGCTCTTCTCATATGACAATCCCTTTTTTAAGTATCTGTTGCAGATATCATCAACAAATACAGATATATCATCAATCGTGCATGGCTGCTCTCTGAGTGAATATTCCATAATAAATAGAAGAACAGAATATATAATATTTACCTGTTCATCCATACTTTCAAAACCATACTGTTTCCATGTTGTTTTCTGCCAGCTGTTCTTTATCAGTGTTGAATACATTCCAACACTTTTCATTCTTTTTGAAAATTGTTTTAAAAAATCATATTCCATTTTTATGAAACTTCTCCCTCAATTTGTATTAAAAACTTGGTTCTCCCATTCCTTGTGCACCCTCACGGAATGTTTTTTATATTATTAGGAAACGACAAGTTTCCTAATAATATAAAAAACGCCTAAAAAATTTTTCAGGCGTTTTATAATAGTGGAGCTGCGGGGAGTCGAACCCCGGTCCGAACCCAGATTCAATGTACTTCTACTGTTATAGTCAGTGATTTAACATTCCCTCCGGCTGACGCCCACTAACAAGCTGCAGCTTTTGGTAGCTTCATAAATGTTCTAATGTCTCAAAGCTTTGACATTAGAGGGTCCCACAAGGTTGACACCGGTAATCCTCATCGTGGGTTATGAGGACCGATGAGCTGCAACTAGGCAGCTAATGCAAAATTATCTTCTGCGTTTAAATTTAAGTCGAACTTTTTACGTGGTGTCCGACCACGAACAGCTTCTCCATCTTCAGTGAGCCCGTCGAAACCAGTACAACCCCGTTGTACTGAGCTGCCCTGTAAGCAACTGCTTTAGTAAAAATCATTTTACTATATCAACAAATATCTGTCAAGATGCATTCCCGAACCATTCCAAAAAATTTTATTCATTTGCAAATTGCAAGCAGTCTGCAATCTTTTTTATACAATACAAAGAGTCGCAAGCGACTATTATATAGCAACAGCATATAATAGCCACTTTCCTGATTTTTATTTAATGTAACAAACAAATTATCAAAACAGACACCTATATATGTATGTCTATTCTATTATTTAAATTTAGCAACTTTGAATTTTCTTATAAGTCCATCAAGGTTTGCCGCCTGACTTCTCATTTGCTGACTTGCCGCTGCACATTCCTGTGCCGTTGCTAAATTATTCTGAACATTATTGTTAATTTGTTCAACACCTTCGTTAATCTGTTCAAATGAATCATTTTGGGCACTGAGTGCCTGTGCAACTTCATTTACTTCACTTGTTATTAAGTTTGAACCGCTAACCACATTCTCAAGCTGCTCTGCTGTATCATCAACTATCACAATACCCTTTTCAACAGCTTTTACAGATGTCTCAACAAGCTGCGATGACTCTTTTGCTGCTTCTGAACTCTGTGCTGCAAGCACAGACACCTGATCTGCGACAACAGCAAAACCTTTTCCTGCCTCACCTGCTCTTGCTGCTTCTATAGATGCATTTAATGCAAGTAAGTTTGTCTGAGCTGAAATATCATTTATTGTTGCTATAATTTTTCCAATTTCCTTTGATGCATCACTTATTTCATTCATTGACTGAACCATTTCCTGCATCTTTTCATTTCCTATAACAATCTCTCCACCGAGATTTTTTACTTTATCACTTATCTCCTCCGCATTGCGGGCATTCTGAGCTACCTGCTCTGATATTGATGTAATCGTTGCTGTAAGTTCTTCTGTTACGGCTGCCTGTTCTGTAGAACTCTGTGCAAGTCCCATCGAACTTTCTGATACCTGTTCTGAACCGTTTGCAACCTCATCTGCAACTTGCTGTATACCCTTAACAGTCGATGACATGCTCTCTTCAAATGCTATAAATGAATCTCTGATTCCCTTAAAGTCGCCTTTCCACTCTACCTGTGGTTTTACTGCAAAGTTACCTTTTGAAAATTCATCCATTGAATTTGATATATCATCAACATATGAAGCAAGTATTGAAACTGACTTTCTAAGGTCATGTGCGAGTTCACCAATCTTATCTTTTGCATGATAATCAATCTCGCAGTGAAGATTTCCTGCTGCAATTTCTTTAGTAACCTTTTCTATAGCTATAAGCGGCTCGATTATAGCCTGAACAATCTTTGCACCAAGCATCTTTGAGAAAAATATCGCAAAACCAACAAATGCTACTATAATAACGATGCCAACTCCATACACGATTGTGGTGCTGTTAAGCATTCCTCCTGCCTCACCCACATTCTTTCTTACATCTCTGAATAACAGACTAAGAACTATGATGGATAAAATACCTGACACAACCATCAACTTAATAACAAAGTTATAGCCATAATTAATTTTGTGTCGCACGTTTAAATTTTCAAGTTTCTTTTCAAACACAATAATCACTCCTATTCACATATTTCTTAATTTCTTCTTTGAGAAATTATTATATACTTAATGACAGGGAATAATCAATAAAAAATGCGAAACTTGTCAATAATATTGCGAATACAGCTCATTATAAATATATTTTCACAAAAAAAATCCCCGAAACAGACTTCAGGGATTTTTGATTATTTTCATTATTGTTAAAACACTTTTTATAACTGAGTTGTTACAAAAATATCATATATTGCTTTGATAGCAGCTTCAAAATCGTTGTCACTGACACCGATAATAATATTAAGCTCTGATGAACCCTGGTCAATCATCTTTACATTGACATTTGCATGAGCAAGAGCTGAGAATATACGTCCTGCAGTACCTCTTGTCGACTTCATTCCACGACCTACAACAGCGATAAGTGCAAGGTCAGCTTCGATTTCAATGCTGTCCGGATGTGCATTTCTGTTGATTGCTGAGATAACTGCCTGCTCTTTTTCTGCAAATTCAGGCTCGTGAACAAATACTGTCATAGTATCTATACCTGAAGGCATATGCTCAAAGTTTATGCCGTTTTCCTCAAATGCGCTGAGCACTTTTCTTCCAAATCCAACCTCGGCATTCATCATGTCTTTATCGATATTTACAGATACAAATCCTTTCTTTCCTGCGATACCTGTAATTGTATATGCAGGATGATGGCATGTACTTTCAACAATCCATGTTCCCTCATCATCAGGAGCATTTGTATTTCTGATATTTATAGGAATACCTGCTTTTCTAACCGGGAATACCGCATCTTCATGAAGAACGCTTGCTCCCATGTATGAAAGCTCTCTGAGCTCTCTGTATGTTATAACCTTGATAGGCTTTGGATTGTCTATAATTCTTGGATCTGCAATAAGAAATCCTGATACATCAGTCCAGTTTTCATATGCTGTAGCATGAACTGCCTTTGAAACAAGTGAACCGGTAACATCTGAGCCACCTCTTGAAAATGTTTTTACTACTCCGCCTAATGTAGCACCGTAAAATCCCGGCACAACAGCATTTTCAACTTTTGAAAGACGTTCCTGCAAAAGCTTATCAGTTGTATCCGCATCAAACGAACCGTCTTCATTAAATATAATAACTTCAGCAGAATCAACAAACTCATATCCAAGATAATTTGCCATTATTATTCCGTTTAAGAACTCACCTCTTGATGCTGCATACTGTGAACCTGCTTTCTTCTTAAAGTTTTCTGCAATTGTATCAAACTCTTTGTCAAGAGAAAGTGTCATATGAAGCCCGTTTATGATAGACTCATATCTTTCTTTAATTTTCTTGAGTTCTTTAGTAAAATCCTTTTCCGCCTCAGCAAGATCGTAACATGCATAAAGCATATCAGTAACTTTTGTATCTTTTGAATTTCTCTTGCCCGGTGCACTTGGCACAACAAATTTTCTTTCAGGATCAGCTTTGATAATGTTTCCAACTTTCGCAAACTGAGTTGCGCTTGCCAAAGAACTTCCACCAAATTTTACTACCTTAATCATTTTTGTCTCCTCACATATTCTTTATTTCTAATAGGCGTTTGCGAAACGCCACACGCCGCATAAATACGACATTTTTTTGTTACTAAATATAAAAATCTCCTCACGGTTTGTGGTATAATGGAGTTGTTCA
>NZ_DBLYGC010000026.1:0-41597 GCF_056818865.1 Butyribacter sp. | reverse complement strand
GAAAAAGTCTTTTCGGCGGCAGAAAAAGGGTTTATCAGTGCAACACACGAGAATCTACAATGCTTGAAATCGTTGTCTGCACATTTCTCAAAGAACTGTGTCCGAACACTTGACAGAGGATTTGACGCAAATGATTACTACAGATATTTCTTGAAGAATGATGAAAAATTTGTAATTCGGTCAAAAAAGAATCGTAATGTCATTTATAACGGAAAAACGCAAAACATTATGGATGTTGCAGGTAAGTACAAAGGGAATTATCGGATGAATTTTAAGGATAAACATGGCAAAAAGATAGAATGTAAAATTAGTTATATTCCTGTACGGTTATGTGAATTTCCAAACAAGGTGCTGGTTCTTGTGACGGTATATGGTTTTGGTGTACAGCCAATGTTATTGCTTACAAATTTAGGTGTGTCTGAAAAGAAAAAACTATGTATGATTGCAACAAAAGTATATCTGATGCTGTGGAGAATTGAGGAATATTTCAAGTTCAAAAAACAACAATTTGAATTAGAAGATTTACGTGTAATGTCTTTGCAATCAATCCGTAATTTAAATCTGTTTGCAACACTTGTCACTGGCTATATAGGTATGATGAGCTGCGAAAAAGAAGATACAATTTTTATGCTGGAATTAAAGGAATGTTCCAAGCGTATTTTTGATATACCAAAATTTATTTTTTATGGATTAGGCTATGCCATTGAGCGTGTCCTTGCCAGAACACACTCAGGCATAAAAGGTTTCCTTTTAAAAAAAGAGCAATCACAACAACTAACACTGGCTGAATGCTTTGCTGGATTGGGTTTCGAGTGATAGCGGTTTGAAAAATGGGGAAACTCAAAAATGTTATAAATTGACTTTTTGTGTTGGCAATGTTAATATAATCAAAATGGAATAGAACAATGGTACATTCAAAAGAAAGAGAAGAATATAGTGTATTATCATGGTACAGAAATTGAAAGAGGAAGAAAGGCTGTTAAAGAGCAAAAACTTCCAATAAGTACTTCTTCAGTCAAGAGAGAACAATGGCTTGGTGATGGCTGGTATTTTTATGAGTATGAGAGAGATGCATATAAGTGGATATTTGATATGCATCGTTCTAATATAAAGAAAAATAAATATTCAAATAGTAAAAAATTGTTATGTAAATTTACAATTTTGGGGTGTGAATTAGAGAGAAATGAAGAAAGGGAGTTTACAAATTTTAATCCTGAGCATTTTAAAATATTTGAAATTGTTAAAGATAAATTAGTAGAGCTTGAAGGACACGAGGTAAGAGAAGGAGATGTTTTTAATTATCTTTTTGAAATATTAAAATATAAAGATAATTACGACTTAGTCCGTTGGAGTATTCCTATGGGAAAGAGAATTACATATCCGTGTCTTAGGACAGAAAAAAGACAGCAACTTCAGATATGTGTAAAAAAAAGAGAAATTATAACAAATATAACTGATTTGAATAATAATATTGATGAAGAAAAATATATAGATATTAGGGAAAGTAATGAAAACAAGATTATCAATATTGATTTTAAGAATTTAGGGAGGGAAGATTGTCATGATAAATGGAATGGATTTAAGAGATGAACTTAATAGAATTGAAGAACATTTTAGCAATCTTACTGTTGAGCAATACAATATTAATAAGAAAAAAATTGATTTTGGAAAAGTTAAGTTTGCGTGCGATAGCAGTTATGTAAAGGCATTTGATGAATTAACATTGCAAACGAAATTTAATGTAGAAGATAATATTGATCAAGAGGATTTAGGGGTATTCGGATTATCAGAGAATAGAATAGGAGCGGCATAATATGTCAGATAAGCAGGGAGCAATTAAGTTTTTAGACTATAGGGTTTCAAAAGTTGAGTTTTATTTAAATAAAACAGAAAAGCAATCTAATGAATTGAATGTAGAGGTCAGTTCGGATAAAGAGGTTGATAAAGAATTAAAAAATATGTTGGTTGAACTGAATGTTGAAATTGGAGATAAAGATGAAAGTCCGTTTTTTATGAGTATTTGTTTAGAAGGACTATTTGAATTATCACAAGATTATTTAGATTATGATATTAATCTATTTTATTCAAATGCTTTATCGATTTTGTATCCGTATGTGAGGGCTATTGTATCTACATACACAGCTGGAGCAAATATAAAGCCGGTAATTCTTCCGACAATTAATATAAAAAAGATGTTAAAATAAAATCTTTGAAAAATAGTCGAAACGTTTTCTGCCATATAGACTAAGTGGTTTATATGGCAGAATTTTTATGATATAAGGAAAAATTGGTATGAAACATAAAATAAGTTTAGAACAAATAGAAAAATTTATATCAAAAAGTAAAGACAAAGCCATTGCAGAAAAATTTACGGCAGGAATTGACTCATATAAAATATTGTGTGACTACATAAGTGAAAAAATGGAATTGGGGGAGTTTGTTCCTATAAAAAGTAGTGGCTCAAATGGAAAAAGACCATCACTTTACAATGCATATTGGCAGATTGAAGAGGAAAAAGATAACAGAGAGTTTGATGATGAATTAAACTTTAAATTATCAGCAAAAATCAGCACAGAATATTATAAAAAGCATACTGAACAATATAAAAAAGACAGAAATGCCGTACTTAAATTAAGTGAGTTTTTGAAAAATGACAGCGAAAAACAAAAGCTTGAAAAAGCAGAGTCTGTAAATGAGCGCAGTTTTGAGATATGGAATGATGAAAAGTTTATAAAAGGTGACAGTGAGAACAAAAGTAAGAATGAAAACAGAGGCAGAGGAAAAAGGATACTAAAAAATCTTGGGCTTGATTTTTCGGATTTGAATGTATATGAAACACCGGAACCTTTTGTTAGTTATACATTTGACAGACTGGTTCCGCAAAATGTACTTATTATTGAAAATAAAGATACATTTTATACTATTAGAAAATACATGCAGGATACCGGAAAGAATGTGATATTAGGTGAAAAATTTGGAACAATTATTTATGGTTCAGGTAAAAAAGTCATAGCTTCATTCAGGGATTTTGAATATACAGCCGAGAAATATCTTGCGCATAGAAAAAATAAATTTTTATATTTTGGGGATATGGACTACGAGGGGATAGGCATTTATGAAAAACTTGTGGAAATTTTTAAGGAAAAAAGCACAGAGGGTATAATTGCTGAAAAAATGATGGTCGAACCATTTAATGAAGCATACATAAGAATGTATGAAAAGGCTGAAAGGGTTGGAATGGACAGACTTCCGGTTACAAAAGAAAAACAGAACAGAAATATTGGTCAGACATTTGCTTCATATTTTGGAAGTGAAATGTGGGAAAACTTTGAAAATCTTCTGATGACTGAGAAATATATTCCGCAGGAGATAATAAATATTTGGGATTTTGAATAATTTTTTAAATTCGTAACATATGTTACGGATTTTTTTATGGTATTACTGTATTATAGTCAATGTCAAAAGAAAAACTAAAAGTTTGTGTTACAATATATATAAGAAAGGAAAAATATGGAAAATAAAATGTTTTGTTTTCAATGTGAACAGACAGCGGGCTGTTCGGGATGTACAGGAAATGCAGGAGTATGTGGAAAAACAGCAGAAACAGCAAATCTTCAGGATGAACTTACCGGGGCATTGATAGGTCTTGCAAAAGCATGCGAAAGTAATCCACATGATGAGAGTGTTACGGATATTATTGTAGAAGGACTGTTTACAACAATAACAAATGTCAATTTTAATGATGAAACTATCAGAAAAATTACAGAAAAAGTCAGAAAAAAGAAATATGAGGTTGTTCCAAATTGCAGCGTATGTACAGCAAAGTGTGGGAACACGGATGATTATGATGTTACAAAAATCTGGAATGAACAGGAGGATATACGTTCACTTAAATCACTTATTCTTTTTGGTATAAGGGGTATGGCGGCATATGCATATCATGCAAATGTACTTGGCTATAGAGATAATACGGTGAATGATTTCTTTATAAAAACATTGTGCATACTAGGCTATGACTTAAATAAGGATGATCTTCTTCCTGTTGTTATGGAAGTTGGAGAAGTAAATCTCAAATGTATGGAACTGCTCGATAAAGCAAATACTGAAACTTATGGAACACCGACACCGGTAAAAGTTCCTCTTACAGTTGAGAAAGGTCCGTTTATCGTGATTACCGGACATGATTTGTATGATCTTAAACAGTTGTTGGAACAGACAAAAGACAAGGGAATAAATATTTATACGCATGGTGAGATGCTTCCGGCTCATGCATATCCTGAATTAAAGAAATATTCTCATCTTAAAGGAAATTTTGGAACTGCATGGCAAAATCAGCAGAAGGAATTTGAAAATATTCCGGCACCGGTATTATTTACAACAAACTGCCTTATGCCTGTTAAAGAAAGCTATTCCGACAGAGTATTTACAACGGAAGTGGTATCATATCCTGAGATGGTTCATATTGGTGTGGATAAAGAGTTTACACCTGTTATCGAAAAGGCACTTGAATTGGGTGGTTACGATGAAGATAAAAGTTTTACCGGCATAAACGGCGGTCATGAAGTGATGACAGGATTTGCACATGGAACTGTCTTGTCTGTTGCTGACAAAGTTATTGAAGCTGTCAAGAATGGAGATATAAAGCATTTCTTCCTTGTGGGAGGATGCGATGGAGCAAGAACGGGGAGAAATTATTACACAGAATTTGTTAAGCAGACTCCGAAAGATTCTGTTATACTTACATTAGCATGTGGAAAATACAGATTTAACGATATTGATTTAGGTGAGATTGCAGGACTACCAAGAATTATGGATATGGGACAGTGTAATGATGCTTTCAGTGCTATAAAAGTTGCGACAGCTCTTGCTGATGCGTTTGAATGTTCGGTAAATGAACTTCCGCTATCTATCGTACTTTCGTGGTATGAGCAGAAAGCGGTGTGTATTTTACTTACACTTCTTCATCTTGGAATAAAGAATATACATTTAGGACCAACACTTCCGGCATTTGTATCGCAGGGTGTGCTTGATATTCTTGTTGAAAATTTTGGAATTTCACCTATAGGTTCACCGGAGGAAGATTTGAAAAAATTCCTCAAATAGGAGACGGATATAAGAGGCAGATATATGGATAAAGATGAGAATGGCAAGATAATACAGGCTTTGAGTAAATCCGCACTTTGCAAAGGATTTACGCAGGATGAACTTCTTTGTTTATTAGAAGAAAATAGTACAGAGATAAAAAAATACGAGAAAGGAAGTTTTGTATTTGAAGAGGGTGACGTACCTGAAAGGCTTTATGTGATGGTACACGGCTATGTCGAAGTTTCAAAACTGACTTTTTCGGGGAAGAAGATTTTGATAACAACCATTGAAAATCCCGGAGACATGTTTGCGGAAGTTTATATGTTTATGGGGAAAAGCAAGTATGACATGTCGGCACAGGCTGGCGAAGAGTCGTTGATACTAAGTATTTCGAGTGATTTTTTTGAAAATATATCGTATAATACTAATGCTTTAGTTGCGGAAAAGATAAGAAAAAATCTAATGGGTATATTTGCAATGAAGGCGTATAATCTAAGCGGCAAGGTAAGACTGCTTGGCTGTGGCAGCATAAGGGAAAAAATTTCACTTTATCTCATTGAAAATCAGACACCGTCAGGTGAGATAGCAAAAAATCCTTCAAGAGAGGAACTTGCAGATTATCTCAACGTAACAAGACCGTCTCTTTCAAGAGAACTTGGAAATATGGAAAAGGAAGGCATAATCAGGCTTGAGGGCAGAAAGATAATTATTGTGTCGCAGGAAAAGCTTGAAGAATATTTATAAAAATCTGGGAACATCAAAAATTTTAATTTAAAATAAAAAATTGGAGGAATAAAATTATGGCAGAGCTTATGAAAAACATTGAAAAATCAAAGGTACTTACACTTAAGGATGAGATTTCCTATGCAGACGGACAGGTTGTGAGCAAAACACTTGTACAAAATGATGCGGTAAGTGAGACATTGTTTGTATTTTAGAAAGGAAGAATAAAATGATACGCAAGATAGTTCATATAGATGAAGAAAAATGTAACGGTTGTGGTGCGTGTGCTAATGCGTGCCACGAGGATGCGATTGCTATGATTGACGGAAAGGCAAGGCTGATTAAAGATGATTATTGTGATGGTCTTGGAGACTGTCTGCCTGCATGTCCTATGGATGCAATTGAAATTATAGAGCGTGAGGCAAATGAATATGATGAGGCGGCTGTCAAGGCTAGGATCGCCGCAAAAAAAATGGCTGAGAATGCAAAAAAGAACGGTGCACCTGTTCATGTCTGTCCGGGCAGCATGGCAAGAAGCTTACAGCATACACAGACGGAAAATGCTAAAGAAAATGACTGCAGTAATGCAGATACAGGAAGCGGCAACTGGAAACCTGTAAGCAGATTAAGCCAGTGGCCGGTTCAGATAAAACTTGTTCCGACATCTGCACCGTATTTTGATGGAGCCAATCTTTTGGTGGCAGCAGATTGTACAGCGTATGCCTATGCAAATTTTCATGAGGACTTTATCAAAAATCACATTACGCTTGTCGGATGTCCTAAACTTGATGATATTGATTACAGTGAGAAGCTTACTGAGATAATTAAGAATAACGACATAAAGAGCGTGAAAATAGTCCGTATGGAAGTTCCATGCTGCGGAGGTCTGCAAAATGCAGTTGTAAATGCTTTAAAGAACAGTGGTAAGATGATTCCGCGGCAGGTTGTGACGATTTCATGTGACGGAAAAATTTTAGAAAGCTTATAAGATATTTTATGGATTCGGGTTTTGGCAGGGGAAAATGCCGGAACCCGAATTTGTTCATTATTGATAAATTTTTCTCAATAATGTTATTGACAACTATTCTCGATTAGATTATACTAACGCATGGATAAATGATAATCAACAAAAGAGATTAAGAAAGAGGATGATATGATGCCATTATCAATGATAGCTGAAGGACAGCCTAGCGTAATAAAAAAAATAGGCGGTAAAGAAGAAACACGCAGATTTTTAGAAAACCTTGGTTTTGTTGTGGGTGGAACAGTTACTGTTATTTCACAGATTGGTGGAAATATGATAGTAAATGTCAAGGATGCCAGAGTTGCCATCGGTAAAGATATGGCAAATAAGATCATGGTCTAGAAAGGGGAAAATGATGAAAACATTGAAGGAAGTTAAATGTGGCGAAACTGTAAAAGTTACAAAACTTACAGGAGTAGGAGCGGTAAAGAGACGCATCATGGACATGGGAATTACCAAAGGTACTGATGTCCTTGTAAGAAAAGTCGCACCACTTGGTGATCCTATTGAAGTGACAGTAAGAGGTTATGAGCTTTCACTGAGAAAAGCAGATGCAGAAATGATTGAAGTTGAGTAATTTTAAGGCTCAAATTTTTTTTGGTCACGGGTTAGCTTGTACTAATTACAGCAAGTGAATACAAATTTGGTATAGGCAGTCAAAACCAAATGTAGTAGTAAATAATTTTGGCACATATATGGTTGATGGATTATACATTATACATATAGAATTATATGTGCGGATTGGAGAGAAAAAATGTCAATTAAAATTGCATTAGCAGGTAATCCTAACTGCGGAAAAACAACATTATTTAATGCACTGACAGGTTCAAACCAGTATGTAGGTAACTGGCCTGGTGTTACAGTGGAAAAGAAAGAGGGAAGATTAAAGGGAAATAAAGATGTGACAGTAGTCGATCTTCCCGGTATTTATTCATTATCCCCATATACTCTTGAGGAGGTTGTTTCAAGAAATTATCTTATTGATGAGAAACCTGAAGTCATCTTGAACATTATCGATGGAACAAACCTTGAAAGAAACCTTTATCTTACAACACAGCTTACAGAAATCGGAATTCCTGTTTTAATAGCTGTAAACATGATGGACGTTGTTCGTAAGAACGGTGACCAGATAAATATTAAGAAACTTGCAGAGGAAACAGGTTGTGAGGTTGTTGAAATTTCAGCACTTAAAGGTGAGGGAATCGTTGAGGCAGCTGAGCAGGCAGTTAAACTTGCAGGTAAGAAAGTGGCAGCTCCTAAGCATTCTTTTGAAGCTAAGGTAGAAGATGCCCTTAAAGATATTGAGAGCATTGCACTTGGTTCAGTAGAGGAGTCACAGAAACGCTGGTTTGCAATTAAGCTTTTTGAGAACGATGAGAAGGTTGCAGAGAAGTTAAATCTTTCAGATAATGTTCTTAAAGAGATTGCTGAAATTAACAAAAATGTAGAAGATGAGCTTGATGACGATACAGAAAGTATCATCACAAATGAGAGATATACATTTATCACATCTATCATTAAGGATTGTATTAAGAAAAAATCAGCAGGAAAGCTCACAACATCGGATAAGATTGATAAAATTGTTACAAACAGAATACTTGCACTTCCTATATTTGCAGCAATTATGTTTGTAGTTTATTACATAGCAGTATCATCACTTGGTGGAATTGTTACAGACTGGACAAATGATACACTTGTAGGTGAGTGGATTCAGCCGGCAGTACAGGGATTTTTGGAAAATGTCGGTGCAGCAGACTGGCTTGTATCACTTGTAGTTAACGGTATTATCGGAGGTCTTGGTGCTCCTATCGGATTCGCACCTCAGATGGCTATTGTATTCTTCTTCCTCTCACTTCTTGAGGATTGCGGATACATGGCAAGAATCGCATTCATCATGGATAGAATTTTCCGTAAGTTTGGTCTTTCAGGAAAGAGTTTCATTCCGTTCCTTATCGGTTCAGGATGTGGTGTCCCGGGAATTATGGCAACACGTACAATTGAAAACGATAAAGATCGTCGTATGACAATTATGACAACAACATTTATTCCTTGTGGTGCAAAACTTCCTGTTATTGCACTTATCGCAGGATATTTATTAAACGGATGCTGGTGGCTTGCACCGCTTATGTATTTCGTAGGTATTATTGTAGTTATTGTTTCTTGTATTATTTTAAAGAAAACATCACTTTTTGCTGGTGATCCGGCACCGTTCGTTATGGAGCTTCCACAGTACCATATCCCATCACTTAAAGGTGTTCTTCTCCATGTATGGGAGAGAGTATGGGCATTCCTTAAGAAAGCAGGAACAATCCTCTTCCTTTGCTGTGCAGTTATGTGGTTCCTCGGAACATTCGGTATCCAGAACGGAACATTTGGTATGGTAGATACAGAATATTGTTTCCTTGCTTCAATCGGTGGAGCTATCGCTTGGATTTTCAAACCACTCGGATTTGGAACATGGCAGGCAGTTGCATCATCACTTTCAGGATTTGTTGCAAAAGAAGGTATCGTTTCAACAATGGGTGTACTCAGTGGACTTGGCGAAGTAGAAGAATATGCAGCATCTATGCATGATCAGTTTGCACAGTTCTTCCCAACAGGAATCGCAGCAGTATCATTCCTTATGTTCAACCTTTTCGATTCACCTTGTCTTGCAGCTATCTCAACAATGGCAAGAGAGATGAAATCAAAGAAATTTGTAGTATTTGCACTTATATTCCAGAATGTATTAGCATATTGCGTAGCACTTATGGTATATCAGATTGGCGGACTTATCACAGGTTCAGTAGCATTCGGACCTGCAACAGTAGCAGCATTTATTGTAGCAATAGTAATACTTTACTTCCTTTTCCGTCCGGACCCAAACAAGAAGAGGGAATATAAGACAGCAGCAGGAGAAGCTTAAAAATAACATAAAGTGATTTTTAGATAAGCGGAATTTTTACAATGCATACTAATTTAGAAGTTAAACCGGTTGATGTGGTTATCTTAATCGTTCTTGCAATTATGTTTGTGTTAGCGATAAAGATAATAATAGGTTTTTTTAAAGAAAAATAGACAGTTAACAACAAAGAGATGAGAGGTGGGGAATCATACTATGGCGATGGCAGTGATGGAACAAAAGAGAAAGATACAGGAATCACAGAATTATCAGCGTACAAAAATGCAGAAAGATATGGTGATACAACGTCTTAAAGATGATGGGTGTCGTATAACAAAGCAGCGTCTTATGTTACTTGACATTATATTGGAAGAAGACTGCTCATGCTGCAAAGAGATATATTACAAGGCGGCAAAACAGGACGGCAGGATAGGCACTGCCACCGTATATAGAATGGTTAACAAACTCGAGGAAATCGGGGCTATCAGCAGAAAAAATATGTATAAGATAGCCTGCGGTTCCGGGTGTGAAGTTGAAAATGCCTGCACTATTGAGTTTGATGATGATACGGTTGTTGAGTTGTCAGCAAAAAAATGGCATAAGGTTATAAAGGCGGGACTTGCGGCATGCGGTTATCCAACTGATTTAAATGTGCGCAGTGTTATTGCAAAATCATGCCAGTGCGGAAAGTAGAAAGTAAAAAGAATGCAGTTTTGTCTTTACAAGATTGCATTCTTTTTGTTTTTTATTTTTATATTTAAGCAGTTATTTCTTAATATAAAATAATTATTTTCTGAATTTCTGTGGAGAAATTCCCTTTATTTTTTTGAATTGTCTCGAAAAATGTTCAAGGTTTTCATAACCGCAAGTGGCTGCAATTTCAGAGATAGAGCTGTTGCTTCCCTGTAAAAGTCTTGCAGCATGTTCTATTCTTGCTTTTATAATGTCCTGGTGAACTGATATTCCAAATAGTTTTTTATAGGTATGCTGAAAATAAGATGTGCTTAGTCCGAGTTTAGCTGCAATTTCGTCTGCACCGGATGGGACATATTCATAATTGTAAATATGCTGTCTTAACTCTGAAAATTCGTCAAAATACTTGTCAAAAGCAGAACCGGAATTTAGTGTAGTCCTATAAATATCGCTGAATTTATGAAAAAGAGTTTCGGCTTTGCTGCTCATAATATATTCGTGCTGATCGCCTTCGTTAAAATATTCTATAAATAAATCGGCAATCATATCGGTTATTATTTTTGGAGTTGAAAGTGTGATAGGTGTATTAAAAGGAATTTCAAGTTTCTCAAAAAAATTGTCATAATTGTCAAAGTCAAAATGAATCCAGTCATTTATAAAACAGTCATCAGAATTTTCTGATTTAATATGCCTGTAAATCTGAGGTTTATTCTTTTCGTATAAGATAAAAGTATTTTCGGGAACTTTTATGTAATGCCCGTCTTTCATTATTTCAGTTGGCCTGCGCAGATACAATAATAAATAGTCGCCGGAGCCTGTTGGACGTTCTACACAAAAGCCGGGACAATTTTGAAAATGGTATCCTATTAATTTTATTTTAATCATAACCTATCCTCCAAAACACAAAAATTAAATCTGGAAAGTATACATTAAGTTGTCACAATTTAATACTTAACGTCTTTTTTATTATAAAATAAAAAGCGAAAAAAATCAAATATATGACAACTAATATCATGGACTTGCGTATAAAAAGTTTATATAATCATACTTATAAAATTAAATACAAATGCACTGTTGTTGTATAAAATGCCGAAAAAACTTCCTCTCGTAAACTGTTTTTATTTTGGTAAAGTACAATATATGTGCATTGTATTTAATGTTTAAATATAACTAAAAAGTTCAAATGTTATGTTGTTTTGGAGAAACAATACGAATTTAAAAGGAAAGAGGATGTGTATGAGATTAAGTAAGAAAAGAATTTTGGCATTATGCATGAGCGGTGCACTCGTTTTGTCTTCAGTACCCGGTGTGTATATGGAGAGTACTGCGGCAAAGAAAAGCAGCGCAGCTGTCGTAAAGTTAAGTACAACAAACTTAAAACTTGTAAAAGGTAAACAAAAAAAGATAAAAGTTACGGTGAAAAATGTAAGCAAACTTAAAAAGGTTACATTTAAGAGTAAAAATAAAAAAATTGCATCTGTAACTTCAAAGGGTGTTGTAAAGGCCGTAAAAGCGGGCAGTACAAAGATTGAAGTTACGGTACGCTATATTCCGAAAAATTCGCAAAAAGTCAGTAAAAAAACATTGAAATGTACAGTGAAAGTTTCAAAACCTGAAGACACAACAGATGTGTTACCGGATGCAGAGGCACAGCCTACAGCTACACCTGTACCGGCAGTTTACGGAGAGGCAGGAAAAGTCAGTGAATATAGTAAAGAAAAAAGTAATTATTCATTGAGCGTTGATGCTTCTGATAAAGTACATGATATAAGTGATATATTATATGGAATATTTATAGAAGATATTAATTTTGCCGCTGACGGAGGCTTGTATGCTGAGATGGTTCAGAACCGCTCATTTGAATTTACAAAACTTGCCTCAGACAACGAAAAACATGCTTGGAACAATGTCGGTGATGTAACTGCAAATGTGGTTAAGGATGATAAGACAGGCTGTCTTAATGTAAACAATCCAAATTATATGGTTATTGAGAATAAATCCGATGAAGAAGCCGGTATTGCGAATAAGGGATTTCTTGACGGCATGTCAATAAAAAAGAATGCAGGATATGATTTTTCTATTTATGCAAAAGGAATTGACGGCTACACAGGTTCTTTAAATGTAAAAATAATGAATGGCAAAGAGGTTGCCGGCAGTGGTACTATTGAAAAGGTGACAAGTGACTGGAAAAAATATGAACTTAAACTTGACTCAAATGTCACATCAAACAGAAATGTAAAATTACAGGTTACAATTCCTAAAGGAAAGATTGCGGTGGATATGGTATCACTGTTCCCACAGGATACATACAAGGGAAGAAAGAATGGTCTTAGAAAAGATCTTGCACAAAAACTTGAAGAACTTCATCCGGGATTTTTGAGATTTCCGGGAGGATGTGTAGTTGAGGGTGCAACTATTGAGACGAGATACAACTGGAAAGATTCCATCGGTGCAGATGCAAGCGGACAGCCGTTTGAATTTAACGGTACATACGGTGATGTTGCAGCAAGAAAACAGGGACAAAACATATGGACTGATGAGTGGGCAACCAATGACCAGAATCCATCATTTATGACATATGGTCTTGGATTTTATGAGTATTTCCAGCTTGCTGAGGATATAGGAGCAATAGGAGTACCTGTTATCAACTGTGGAAAATGCTGTATGGGTCAGTCGAACGGAAACGGTCCTGCACTTGATTCTGCTGAATTCAAACAGTACATTCAGGATGCACTTGACCTTGTTGAGTTTTGTCGTGGAGATAAAACTACAAAATGGGGTAAAATAAGAATTGCAATGGGACATGAGGAACCGTTTGAACTCAAATATATCGGTATCGGAAATGAACAGTGGGGTGATGATTTCTTTAAACATTATGAAGCGTTTGTAGATGCATTCAATGACGCAAAGAAAACAAATCCGGCACTTTACGGTGATATTGAACTTATGTTTACGGCAGGTGTCGATGACGGAGACAGCGGAAAAGATATTTACATGCAGGCATATAATGAAGCTGCAAAATGGCTTAAAGCACATCCTGACAAGACGATAAATGATTTTGCGGGTGCTATTGACCATCATTATTACAATGAGCCAAGCTGGTTCTTGACACATACTGATTATTATGACGAAAAGAATTACAGCAGAGATACTGACAATATGACCACATCAACATATGGCGGAGGAATGAATGTATTTCTTGGGGAATATGCGGCACAGTCAAATACATGGAAGGCGGCACTTTCGGAGGCCGCATATATGACGGGACTTGAGAGAAACGGAGACATAGTTAAGATGGCGGCATATGCACCGCTGTTTGGAAATCTCACGGCACTTCACTGGTCACCTGACCTTATATGGTTTAATAATAATACGGTTACAAGTTCGGTTAACTATTATGTACAAAAGATATTTGCAAAAAATGCAGGAACTACTCTGCTGAAATCAGATATGACAGGAGCAACGGTGACATCAAAACCATTTGGTGGAAAAGTTGGTGTAGGTACATGGAACACGGCAGCAAAATTTGATAATGTAAAGGTGGTATCAAAAGATACAGGAAAGATTTTAGGAAAAGAGACATTTACAAAAGCAGCAAACTTTTCAAAATACTGGGAGCAGGCTACAGATGGTGTATGGTCAGTGAAAAACGGAAAGCTTGTCCAGTCATCGGATGTGACAAATACAGTTACATATGGAAATCAGGGAAGTGTTGTATATTTTGGAAACAGTTCATGGAAGAATTATACATATACTGTTGAAGCTACAAAGATTTCAGGTCAGGAAGGTTTTATGATTCCATTTTCAGTCGGTGACAAAAATGAAAATTATTTCTGGAATATTGGTGGATGGAATAATACTGTATCATGTTTACAGAAAGTGTCAGGAGGTTCAAAATCCGGACAGCTTGCAGGTACGGTTACAAGCTGTACTATCGCTGATGATGTGAAATACAATATAAAAATAGAAGTAAAGGACAGAAACGTAAAATGTTATCTTGATGGATTACTCTATGTAGACTATACGATACCTGAGACAGAAGGAAGCGAGAGTTATCAGGTTGTAAGTACGGACAAAACAGGAGATGTCATTGTAAAACTTGTAAATGTAACAGGCACAGACAAAACATTTGCTGTTGATATTGCAAATGCAGGAGAAATATCCGATGAGGCAGATGTGGATGTAGTTGCAGGAAACAGTGAGAATGATGACAATATTCTCGGAAAAGAAGAAATTGTTACATTAAAGAGTGACAAGGTAAGCGGAATAAAGGATAAATTTAATTATACGGTTCCTAAATATTCTGTAACTGTTCTGCGTATTAAGCATAACGGCGACAACTAAAAACAAAGTTATAAAAAATAGGAGGATTTTATGAATTATCGTAATGTTGGAAAATCAGGTCTTAAAGTAAGTGAGATTGCTGTCGGAAGCTGGATGACAGACCTTGCCGGTGATGATAAGGTTAATATTGCAAGAGACACGATAAGACTTGCATATGAAAAAGGCGTAAACTTTTTCGACTGTGCAGATGCCTACAGCGGCGGTGAAGCTGAAAAGTTTTTAGGAAAAATTTTAAATGAATATCCGAGAAACAGTTATGTTGTTTCAAGTAAAGTATTTTTCCCGACAGGCGGCGGAGCAAATGACTGGGGATTATCAAGAAAACATATTTTTGAAAATGTTGACCGTTCGCTGAAAAATCTTAATATGGATTACATAGATTTGTATTACTGCCATAGATTTGATAACACAACACCTATGGAGGAAACTCTTAGGGCATTAAGTGATTTGGTGTCAAAAGGAAAAATTTTATATTATGGTGTCAGTGAAGAGTGGGGAGCAGCAAGACTTGAGGAAGCACAGAGAATAATCGAGAGATATGGTTTATATCCGATGACGGTAGTGCAGCCACAATATAATATGATAGACAGATATATTGAACATGAAATTATGTCTGTATGTGAAAAATACGGTATAGGAATAACACCATTTTCACCGCTTGCCCAGGGACTTCTGACGGGAAAATATAAAAAGGGAGAGCCTTATCCGGAAGGGTCAAGAGCAACACATCAGGCGGATAAACAGATAAACAATCTTCTTACTGATGAAAATCTTGATAAGGTTGAAAAGCTTACAAAGATAGCTAAGGAGCTCGGAATCAATATGTCGGTGCTTGCACTCAGCTGGATTTTAAGAAAAGAGATTGTATCAAGTGTTATTACGGGAGCAAGCAAGCCGTCACAGCTTGAAAACAATTTGGCGGCGGCAGACTTTAGAATTCCTAAGGATGCACTTGATGAGATTGAAAAGATTCTTGATTTTAAAAAGTTTGAAAGACATGTAGGTTAGAGTGCTCTTTTGTGAAACAAAGAGTATGATATTGAGAAACAGTTTCAAGAAAAGACAAAATAGACTTTTGTTGATTAAAATTTATCAATAAAGCATAATTAGCTTTGTCGTACCGTGTTTCCTGTTATATAATGTCACAAAAGGCAAAATTAAGGAGGAAATTATTATGTTAGATTGTTTAAAAGCTATTAATTGGAAAAAGACAGGTTTATTTGCAGCAGGAGTTGCATTTGGTACAGCAGGAATCAAGATTCTTTCAAGTGATGATGCAAAGAATGTATATTCAAATTGTACAGCAGCAGTTCTTCGTGCAAAAGACTGTGTTATGAACGTTGTATCAACAGTACAGGAAAATGCAGAAGATATTTATGCTGAGGCAGTAGAAATCAACGAGGAAAGAGCTGCAAAAAAAGAATGCTTTGAAGATGAAGCAGAAGATTTTGAAGAAGTTGATGATGAAGCAGAAAGTGCAGACGCAGAGGCAGCAGCAGAAGCAGAGTAGTTAACAGGTTTGAAAGTGCAGATTGTGAGATACATATTGCACAAAGTTTATCAATTAGATAATAATCTGACATATATTTATACAAGACATCTGATTTTTCAGGTGTCTTGTTTTAGGTATATGGCAGTAAGATGATTCTAATTGAAGTTAAATTAGTAGTACGGAAATGGGGGACAAAAATGAAGTTTTCTATTAAGCATGAAATAAAAGGCAGAATAAGAGTTCATTTACATCAGACCAGAATGTCCTTTGAACAGGCAGACACATTATTATATTATCTTACAAATAATCAGTATGTTACAAATGCAAAGGTGTTTGAAAGAACATGTGACGCTATTGTATATTTTGTCGGAGATAGAGAAAATATTATAGATGCGTTGAAAAAATTTGCTTATGAAAATGTTGACGTGCCGGCAGCAGTATTAGAAACATCAGGAAGAGGACTTAACAATACATATCAGAGAAAAATGGTTGAAAAAGTCGTTTACAGATATGCAAGGAAGATATTACTTCCTTATCCGGTGAGAGCTGTCTATACTACGGCAATGTCATTAAAATATATTTACAAAGGCGTAAAGACTTTGCTTAAAGGAAAGATTGAAGTACCAGTTCTTGATGCGACAGCTATAGGAGTATCAGTTCTTAGAAATGATATAAAGACAGCGGATTCAATAATGTTCCTTCTCGGAATAGGTGAACTTTTAGAAGAGTGGACACACAAAAAATCAGTTGATGATCTCGCAAGAACAATGTCGCTCAATACTGGAAGTGTCTGGATGCTCTGTGATGGAAAAGAAGTTCAGGTATCTTCAAATGATGTAAAAGAAGGCGACTGTGTAGTTGTTCACATGGGAAATATTATTCCGTTTGACGGTGAAGTCTATGACGGTGAGGCTATGGTTAACCAGGCTTCAATAACAGGTGAATCAATGCCGGTAAGAAGAGTTAAGGACAATTATGTTTATGCCGGAACTGTTGTTGAGGAAGGCGAAATAACTATCAAGGTTAAAAAAGTCGGTGGTTCAAGCCAGTATGAAAAAATCGTAAAAATGATAGAAGAAACTGAGAAGCTTAAATCATCAAGTGAAAGCAAGGCGAGTCATATCGCAGACAAACTTGTTCCATATACTCTTGCAGGAACGGCACTTACTTATCTTCTCACAAGAAATACTACTAAAGCGCTTTCAGTGCTTATGGTCGATTTTTCATGTGCGCTTAAACTGGCAATGCCAATAACGGTTTTATCAGCAATAAGAGAAGCAAGCCTTCACAATGTTACGGTTAAAGGCGGAAAGTTCCTTGAAGCAGTTTCCGAGGCAGATACAATAGTATTCGATAAAACAGGAACTCTTACAAAGGCAAAACCTACTGTTGTAGATGTTGTTTCATTCTGCAGTGAGACACCGGATGAACTTTTAAGAATTGCTGCATGTCTTGAAGAACATTTCCCACACTCAATGGCAAAAGCAGTAGTTGAAGCCGCTAAAGACAGGTCACTTGAACATGAGGAAATGCATTCAAAAGTTGATTATGTTGTTGCTCATGGTATATCAAGTTATATTGACGACAGAAAAGCTGTTATAGGAAGTTATCATTTTGTATTTGAAGATGAAAATTGTACAGTGCCTGAGGATAAGGCAGAGGAATTTGATAATCTTCCTGAGCAGTATTCAAGATTATATCTTGCAATTCAGGGTGAACTCGCAGCGGTTATACTTATAGAAGACCCTCTTAGAGATGAAGCTGAAGCAGTTATAAATTCTTTAAGAAAGTCAGGAATAAGCAAGGTTGTTATGATGACCGGAGACAGTGACAGAATAGCCAAAAACATAGCCGAGAAAGTCGGAGTAGATGTTTATTATTCTGAAGTTCTTCCGGCAGATAAGGCGGCGTTTGTTGAAAAAGAGAGAAAAGAAGGCAGAAAAGTGATTATGATAGGTGACGGAATAAACGATTCACCGGCTCTTTCAGCAGCAAATGTCGGAATAGCAATAAGTGACGGAGCAGAAATAGCAAGAGAGATAGCTGACATAACAGTTGGCTCTGATGACTTGTATCAGATAGTAACACTCAAAATGCTGAGCGATGCACTTATGAAGAGGATTAAGAAGAACTATAGAACTATAGTCGGATTTAATTCGGGATTGATATTGTGTGGTGTGACAGGACTACTTGCGCCGACAACGTCAGCACTTTTACATAATGCATCAACACTTGCAATAAGTTTAAAGAGCATGGAAAGTTTTCTTGATTGATTATAGTATAATAAATAATCAGATTGACTAATAACAAAATATATAATATATAATTCAAGTAAATGACACCTTTTTCTCAATAAGACTGATATTGAGAAAAAGGTGTCATTTACTTTGTTGACTTTATCATAAGATTTCTATATCATAAAATCAAAGTTAGCGATGACTAACTTAAACATTTCACTTTGAAAGGAGAATTATCATCATGGGTAAAATTAGTGTTGTATATTGGTCACAGTCAGGAAATACACTTGCTATGGCAGATGCAATTGGGAGAGGAATTACTGCCGGCGGAGCTGAAGCAGAGGTTACTAATGTCAGTAGTTGTCAGGTAAGTGATTTAGATGGGGAAGAGGTATTTGCACTTGGTTGTCCTGCTATGGGAGCAGAAGTTCTTGAAGAAAGCGAGATGGAACCTTTTGTTGCAGACCTTGAAGGAAAAGTAAAAGGTAAAAAAATTGCTTTATTTGGTTCATATGGCTGGGGAGATGGTCAGTGGATGCGTGACTGGGAAGAGCGTATGACAAGTGCCGGAGCAACAGTAATAAACGGAGAGGGACTTATCTGTCAGGAGACACCTGATGATGATGCGATAAGTGAGTGTGAAAGTCTCGGAAAACAGTTAGCTGGGATGTAGAGAGGTTACTTAAAAAGGTGACTCTTAAAAATACAGTCAGACAGAGGAAGCTGTATTAAAAGACCTCACCTTTAAATAACGGCTGCCGTCAGAATGAAAGTGAGGAATAAAACATTTTGGATATTTCAGAGGCAGCCGTATATTTATCAAATAAAAGGCACGGATAAATGTGCAGAAAAGAGGAAGATATGAGCGTAGTTATAGTTGGAGGACATGACCGCATGGTCTGTAGATACAAAAAAATCTGTAAGGAGCACAATTGTAAAGCAAAAGTTTTTACCCAGATGTCAGCAAGACTTAGTGAGCAGATAGGAAGCCCTGATTTACTGATTCTTTTTACAAATACAGTTTCACATAAAATGGTTAAATGTGCCATAACTGAGGCGGAAAAATGCAATGCAGATATAGTAAGATGTCATACAAGCAGCGGAACTGCATTAAATGAAATTCTTACAAATGCATGCATGGCATAAATATAAGATTCTATAATAATATACACTTGCTATTCGGTCTGAATTACATTATACTAAAACATAGTTGTTCTGATATTGCTGTCTGCAAAGCTGCAGGCAGTAATATTTCATTGTTATAAAATCGGTTAAAAAAGCGCATATATCAGTTTTTTACTGAATTTATGCTGCCTGAGATGGGGATATGGAGGTAATATGTGATGGCGTACGATTATGTTATAGTAACGGATTCAACAGCAAATCTGCCTGAGGATATGATAGAAAAATATGAACTTGAGATTTTATCATTGAACTATTATATTGACGGCGAAGAACACAAGGGATACATCAAAGGTGAAAAAACTGACATGGCACCATTTTATTCTATGATGCGTCAGAAGAAGGAGATTACGACATCCTTGGTTACGGTTGGGGATGCCATGGATTTGCTTGAAAACATTGTAAAAGAAGGAAAAGATTATATTTATATAGGATTTTCTTCTGGACTTAGCGGAACTTTTCAGGCAGTATCACTTGTAACTGATTCATTGTCACAAAAATATCCTGAGAGAAAGCTTTATGCAGTTGATTCTCTGGCAGCGGCTCTAGGCGAAGGTCTTCTGGTAAAATATGTTATTGACAACAGAGAAAATGGCATGTCTGTTTCTGAGAATGCCGATTGGGTAGTTAATCACAGAAACAATATCTGTCATTGGTTCACTGTTGATGATTTATTTTTCTTGAAGCGTGGAGGCAGGGTTTCGGCAACCACTGCCATTGTGGGCACTGCACTTAGTATAAAACCGGTTTTACATGTTGATGACAACGGACATCTCATTCCAATGGAAAATGCCAGAGGAAGGAAAAAATCACTTGATGCATTGGTTAAACATATGAAAGAGAGTGTAGTAGAGCCTGACGGTCAGTCTGTGTATATAAGTCATGGCGACTGCCTCAAAGATGCTGAGTATGTTGCCGGCAAAGTCAAGGAAGCCTTTAATGTCGGGGAAGTTGTGGTAAGGATGCTTGACCCTGTTATAGCATCACATTCAGGTCCCGGTACAGTGGCGTTATTCTTTTATGGAAAACAAAAGTAAATCATTATATGGAGGAAACAGACAATGAATATTTTAGTAGTAAATTGTGGAAGTTCATCACTTAAATTTCAGCTTATTGATTCAGATACAGAGCAGGTAAGTGCATCAGGAAACTGCGAAAGAATAGGTCTTGACGGAATGATTACATATAAGGCTCACGGTGAGAAGTTTGTTACGGAAACAGACCTTCCGGAGCATGGAATTGCAATCAAAAAAGTTCTTGAACTTCTTGTAGATAAAGAGAGAGGTGTAATAAGCTCACTTGATGAGATACATGCAGTAGGACATCGTATGGTACATGGTGGAGAGAAGTTCTCTTCTTCAGTTATCATTACAGAAGATGTTATAAAAGATATTGAAAGCTGTAACGACCTTGCACCGCTTCACAATCCGGCAAACATTTTAGGTGTTCGTGCATGTCAGGAAGTTATGCCGGGTGTAAAGCATGTTGCTGTATTTGACACGGCATTCCATCAGACAATGCCTGCAAAAGCTTATTTATATGCACTTCCAAAAGAGTATTATGAAAAATATGGGGTACGCCGTTATGGATTCCATGGAACAAGCCACAGCTTTGTATCAAAGAGACTTGCAGAACTTGCAGGACTTGACTATAACAACTCAAAAATGATTATCTGCCATATCGGAAGCGGAGCAAGTATTTCTGCAATTAAGAATGGCAAATCAATTGATACAAGTATGGGTATGACACCACTTGAAGGACTTGTAATGGGAACACGTTCAGGAGATATTGATCCTGCAATTGTTGAATTTATCTGCCAGAAAGAAAATATTTCAGTCAGTGAGATGACGACAATCTTAAACAAGAAGTCAGGTGTACTTGGTCTTTCAGGAGTATCAAATGACTTTAGAGATTTGGTAGATGCAAGAGAGAGCGGAAATAAAGATGCGGCAAATGCACTTGATGTACTCGTATACCGTATCGTAAAATATATCGGTGCATATTATATGGCACTTGGCGGAGTTGATGCTATTGCACTTACAGCAGGAGCCGGAGAGAACAATAAAGAAGTTCGTGAGATGATTATGGAAGGAATCAGTGTACTTGGCGTAAAGATTAACCAGGAGGCAAATCAGACACGCGGAGAAGAGATACTTCTTTCAACAAAAGACAGCAAGGTTCCTGTATGGATAGTACCGACAAACGAAGAACTTGCAATCGCAAGAGAGACAGCAAGACTTGTAAAATAGTTTTTGCTGCAAAATGTAACAGATGAAAGGCTGAATTGTTACTGTAAAACAGTATAGTCGTTTATGCCTAATAAAAATAATAATAAAAAATCTGTCAAAATATATTGACAAGCCTATGAAAATTGGGTATAATCGGAGAAGTGTTGTAAAGGAAAAGGCTAGGAGGTGGAATGTAATGTCTATTTGTCCAAAGAATAAATCTTCAAAATCAAGAAGAGATAAAAGAAGAGCAAATTGGAAGATGTCAGCACCAAATTTGGTAAAATGCAGCAAATGTGGAGCTTTAATGATGTCTCATAGAGTATGCAAGGCTTGTGGTTCTTATAATAAGAAGGAGATTCTTGCAGAAGCAGCTGAATAATCAATTTGAGAATTTTATCATAATAAAAATAAGTCCTTATCGTAAGATAGGGACTTATTTTGTTGGTGTAAAATCTTGCAACAAAAACATAAAGCTGCTAAAATATCTCATGAGGTGAATCACTGTGAAAAGTATAAATCAAAAGCGATATATTAGTTTGATTATTGTAATACTTTTTGTATTAGGAATGTGTTCTGAAAATTTGAGAACAGATTCTTCTTTTGAGTACACAAATACAGGACAACAGGAAATAATAGGAATATCAGACAGTAAATTGTCACAGTATGACATCTGCACTGACAATTTATTGAGAATAAGCGAAAAAGATAATGAAATAATACAGGGAATTATTCAAAGTATCCGCTTAAAGGCAAGACAGAATTACAGATTGCGCTTGTTGGCATCGATAAGAAATGATTTTGTTCAAAGCCATGTTTATATAACTGAGTCAGTGTTGATAAAATTATTGTCAGGCATTATATTCAGCAGCATAACCGTGGTTTCGTACATACATGCCAAGGATGGCGAAAAATAAATAATACCTTACAAACTGCATTAACCTGTTACTTATGTCATGGCACTGTCTGACATAAGTTGATACATAGCAAAAAATATTATCAGAAAAGGACAGTGCAGAAATGAGGTATTATTATGAATATAATTATGTGGATTGTTATAATTTTAGGTGGAATTTTAGGAATTGCAGTAACTCTTGGCACTGTAGCCGGAATGGTTGGTGTGATTTTTTATAAAGTGTATCGTAAAATGAGATATGGCATTTCACTGTATGACTGATAAATTACTTATATAAATTATTCGTATATGAAATTATAAAAAGAAAAAGCCTTTGCAAAATATATTTGTGAAGGCTTTTGAACATGGCAGCATAATATTAAAGATTTGTAAGCTGCATGCAGACATAATTTTTCCAGAAAGAATTATTATCGTTGGCTGTTTCGAGGTCGGGAATAGTTTCTATTTGGTAAAATGAAATTTTATCACGCAATGCAAGTTTATATTTTATAAAACAATTATCTGTGTCGGATTTGTTATTTTTTATCGGATGCAGTGATGGAATAAAATATCCCTGCTTTTTTGTGTAGCATGTTGCGGCGGTTGCCTTTTTTCTGTGAGATTTGTTCATATAAGCGGCAACACTTTTATGAAGTGCAATATCTTTATCCGAAAAATAATAATAGTCTTTATAATTTTTAATATAATTATATAAGATGCCTGATAAGATTGGAACCTTGAGCAGGACGGTATTATTTTCAAAGGTGAGCTGCAAATTATCCGTCTCCTGATAGACTTTAGAACTGCTTTTAGGAAACGGAATATTTATATCAACTTTTTTGGGAAATATAAGTTCATCAACAGTGCATAATATATTTAGCATTCCGTCCTCGTCAATTGTTATATCCGATATATAAAACTGTTTTGAATATTCATTGAATATAGTTTCGTCATCGGATATTGGAGAGAGTGCGGAAATATCATTGTAAGACATTATGCTTGCTACATTTAACATGTTTTCAATATCTTCATAATTGTGAAGAAACAGAATTTTTTCAAGTTCATCCGCTTTTGCCGGAGCAAGAATTTTTTTCTGCATATATTCTGTATAAATTGGGATAAGTTTTCCACCGTCAAATTTATCGTCCCTTACAATGCCAAGCCATCTTTCGAGAGCAGTCTGGTTTGCTTTCGAGAGATTAAGCATTTTTTTGACAGGTCGTATATATGCAAGAATATCAATAGAATATATACCGCTTTTATCATTTAATATTTTATCGGAATGTTCTGACGGGGATATGCCGTGTTTATCACATTTATTTAAAATATATGGTATATCAAATGTCTTTCCGTTAAAATGATAAAGATAATTATAGTTTTCAAGAATATCAAGAAAACTGTTTATCATATCGGCTTCACTTTTATAATTATCGGCAAAAAATTGTATGAGATGCCAATTGTTATCTTCTTTGTTGTAGAACATAACTCCAATCATATAAAGAGAAGAAGCTTTTGGAGACAAACCGGTTGTTTCTATATCAAAAAAAAGAATTTGTTCAACAGGGTGTCTGAAATAATATTTGAATTTTGGAACTTTACATTTGTAATTAAAAGTTTTCATAAAAACCTCGATTTCTTAAAAATATAATGATATTCGCAGCTTGGACAGTGAATATTAGTACAATTACTTCTATTATAATAACATATTTTTATTTGACATAAAAAACAAAAATTATCAATATTAAATAGCTGAGCAGTTCGTTTATAAAAAGCTTGCCGGCAATACCAAAGTTACATCAGAACATTTATTTGCCAAAATGCTTTGACTTATGTTAAAATATATTGATATGAAAAATTGTCAGGAGGGAGTTTAATTGGAAAAGTTTTTTAATTCAGATTCTGCCTATGAAAAATGGGTCAGAAAGAATAAAAAAAAGAAAAGCTCACAGCAGTTTGAAATCGGAAAAAAGAAATATCTGAAAGGGCTTAAAGGAAGAGTGCAAAACAATCTAAGTGGATTTTTAAGGGTATTGGTTACGGCACTTATTGTTTTTTTGCAGGTATTGCTTATAACATTTCTGCCATTTTTGCTCAGACAGTTTACGGTATATTTTTATTTTATAGTTGAAATTATATCTGTTATTGCGATTGTTACTTTGGTAAACCGCAATCAGAGTCCTTCTTACAGGCTTGCGTGGATATCCATAGTGCTTCTGCTGCCTATAAGTGGTTTCTTTATGTATTATTTGTGGGGAAGGTCAGGAAAAAAGAGAAAATATCTTGATTTGTATATACTAAGGCAGATATCTTACGGAAACAAATTTTTATTGGGAGATAAAAAACTTGTAAATGATTATATAGACAAAAATCCGGTGGCAGGCCGTATGGTTAAATATATGTCTGCTGAGAAATATATGTTTACGGGAGGCAATGAAGTAACCTATTATCCTATGGGTGAAGATGTTTTTGAAGATATATTTGAAGACCTTGAGAAAGCCGAAAAATTTATACTTATTGATTTCTTTATAGTTGCTGAGGGGGCACTGTGGGATAAAATGCATGAAATACTTCTTAGAAAAATTGCAGAAGGTGTTGAAGTGAAGTTCATGTATGATGATTTTGGAGCTGCAATCAGAACCGGCAAGTACTTCAAGAGAGTTCTTGAAGATGAGGGATTTGAGGTGAGAATATTCAATCCGATACACAAGTATACGGGAGAACTTTATATGAATTTTCGCTCGCATCAAAAAATACTCATAATAGACGGTGAAGTAGGATATACAGGAGGATTTAATCTTGCAGATGAATATGCAAATCTTATTGAGCGTTTTGGTGTATGGAAAGATACAGGTGTAAGAATATGCGGTGAGGGTGTATGGGGACTTACTGTTGTATTTTTACAGATGTGGGAAGTATGCGGAAGAGATGATGTGCATATAGATTATCTTAAATATAAAGCGGTATATCCGAGAGTTGGAAACACATATTGCCAGGTAATATCGGACGGACCGGCAAATAATCCGAGAAACCCGATAGAAAGCATTTACAATCAGATGATAATGTATTCAAACAAATATCTTTATATAACTACACCATATCTTATAATAGAAGATTATATGAAACAGTCTCTTATCGAGGCGGTAAAGAGGGGCGTGGATGTAAGGATAATTACGCCAAATATACCGGACAAAAAGCAGGTGAAGATGCTTACAAATTATAACTATGGTGTCTTACTCAGGGAAGGTGTAAGAATTTATGAATATACGCCGGGATTTATACATGCAAAACAGATACTTACGGAAGATGCAGTTATTGTTGGCACTATAAATATGGATTACAGAAGTTTTTATCTGCACTATGAAAATGGGGTGTGGATGTCGGGAAAACAGATTCAAAATGCTGTAAGGAGAGATTTTGAGAAAACATTTGAGGAAAGCAGGGAAATTACTTATCAGGATTGGCTTAACAGACCGAGAACATGGAAAATGATTCAGCCAATATTAAATGTATTTTCAACATTATTATGATTTGACGCAGAAGCGTTTTTGAAAAGAGGAGGCAAAATGGTTTATACAAATGTATGTAAGCATTGTCACAAAGTTTTTAAGTCAAAGATAAGAACACTTTGCTGTAAAGAATGCCGCAGTGTTGACGATTCGCAGCTTGATGATATTGTGGCATATCTGAGAATGTATCCAAACAGTAATGCACTTCAGATATCGGAGGAACTTGGAATACATCCGTATGAGATAATAAAATTTATGGATGAGGGCTGGCTAAATACCGTAAATGGTACGTTCAGCCGTTTGGAGGATGACGAATGATTAGTTTTATAAAAGGAAAACTGGTTCACATATATGAGAATGTTATTATAGTAGAAAATAACGGGATAGGTTATGAGATATTTGTGCCTGTGTCGGTTATAGGAAATATGCCGCTTGTAGGCAGTGAAGTTATGATATATACATATATGCATGTAAGAGAGGATGCATTGCAGCTTTTTGGTTTTCTTGACAGAGATACGCTTGAAATATTTAAGCTTCTTATCACTGTCAGCGGAATAGGACCAAAAGGAGCTATATGTGTTCTTGGAACATTATCTGCGGATGACATCAGATATGCGGTTATGGCAGAGGATGCAAAGACGATTGCAAAGGCACCGGGGATTGGAGCAAAGACTGCAAGCAAAGTGGTTATTGAACTCAAAGATAAGCTTAAAATGCGTGATGTGGCAGAAAATATTTCGTCAGAAATTGACGGGCAGCAGAGTATATTTGATGACGGTGGTTCAAAGCAGGCAGTATCAGATGCCATAGAAGCACTTGTGTCACTCGGTTATTCCGCAACGGAAGCGACTAAGGCAGTCAGAAAAGCTGATGCAGGTGACGATGTTACGGTTGAAGAACTGCTGAAACTGAGTTTGAAATACTTATATTCATAATGGAGAAAATAGATGGCAAAAAGGAGTATAACAACAGAATTTACAGAGGAAGATGCGGGTATAGAAACGACGCTAAGACCTAAATTCTTGAAAGACTATATAGGTCAGGAGAAGGTTAAGGGTAATCTTAAAATATACATAGAAGCGGCAAAACAAAGAGGCGAGGCTCTCGACCATGTTCTTTTATATGGCCCGCCGGGGCTTGGAAAAACTACACTTGCAGGAATTATCGCAAATGAGATGGGGGTAAATTTTAAAGTAACTTCAGGACCTGTTATAGAAAAAACAGGTGACCTTGTTGCAATTTTAAATGGTCTTGCAGAAGGAGACCTGCTGTTTATAGATGAGATACACAGGTTAAACAGACAGGCGGAAGAAGTGCTTTATTCGGCAATGGAAGATTACGCAGTTGATATTGTGATAGGAAAAGGGCCTACGGCAAGGTCTATAAGAATGGATCTGCCTAAATTTACGCTGGTAGGTGCAACTACAAGAGCAGGAATGCTTTCAGCACCTTTGCGTGACAGGTTTGGAGTTGTGAACAGAATGGAATTTTATACAACGGATGAACTTTATAAGATTATCACAAACTCAGCAAAAGTGCTTGGCGTAGAGATAGAAAAAGATGGTGCAATTGAACTTGCAAGACGTTCCAGAGGAACACCAAGACTTGCGAACAGAATGTTAAAACGTGTGAGAGACTTTGCACAGATAAAATATGACGGCAGGATAACAAAAGAAGTTGCTGACTTTGCACTTGATCTGCTTGAGGTAGATAAACTTGGACTTGACAACACGGACAGACAGATAATACTCACAATGATAAATAATTTTGGAGGAGGGCCGGTCGGACTTGAAGCACTTGCCGTATCAATAGGTGAAGATGCCGGAACTATAGAAGATGTGTATGAACCATATCTTGTACAAAACGGACTTGTTGCAAGAACGCCGAGGGGAAGAAGTGTTACAAAAGCCGGTTATGAGCATTTTGGAATTTCATTCTCAGAGGAATAATGATTTCAAAAATATTTTAACAATTGCGATAAATTAAAATATATAGTACAATAAAATGTGGTGTTGTATAAGACATAGTCAAATATGGCATATTTTGAATGATAAACAGAAAATATAATTTAAGGAGAAATATATAAAATGGAACAGAAGCAGATAATATTAACAGGAGACCGTCCTACAGGCAAACTCCATGTAGGTCATTATGTAGGTTCATTAAAAGAGAGAGTAAAATTACAGAACTCAGGAAAATTCGATGAAATATATATCATGATAGCAGATGCACAGGCTCTTACTGACAATGCAGAGCATCCGGAAAAAGTAAGACAGAACATTATTCAGGTTGCACTTGATTATCTTGCATGCGGTCTTGACCCGGAAAAATCAACTATCTTTATCCAGTCTATGGTACCTGAACTTACTGAGCTTACATTTTATTACATGAACCTTGTAACAGTATCGAGAGTTCAAAGAAACCCTACCGTAAAAGCAGAGATAAAAATGCGTAATTTCGAGGCAAGTATTCCGGTTGGATTTTTCTGCTATCCGATAAGCCAGGCAGCAGACATAACGGCATTCAGGGCGACAACTGTTCCGGTTGGAGAAGACCAGATGCCTATGATTGAACAGTGTAAGGAAATAGTACACAAATTTAACTCAGTATATGGAGAAACACTTACAGATCCAAAGATTGTACTTCCTGACAACCAGGCATGTTTGAGACTTCCGGGAATTGACGGAAAAGCAAAAATGAGTAAATCACTTGGCAACTGTATTTATCTTTCTGATGAAGCAAAGGACATAAAGACAAAAGTAATGTCAATGTATACAGACCCTAATCACATAAGAGTTGAGGATCCGGGTCAGGTCGATGGCAATCCGGTATTTATCTACCTTGATGCGTTCTGCAAACCGGAATATTTTGAGAAATTTTTGCCTGATTATAATAATCTTGATGAATTAAAAGAGCATTACAAGAGAGGTGGACTTGGAGACGTTAAAGTCAAGAAATTCTTAAATAATGTAATACAGGCAGAACTTGAGCCAATCAGAGAGAGAAGAAAATCATGGGAGAAGCGACTTCCGGATGTATACGATATTTTGAAAAAAGGAAGCGAAAAAGCAGAGAAAAAGGCGGCAGCCACATTGAATGATGTAAGAAAAGCAATGCAGATAGATTATTTTGATAATGGAACATTATAGGGTGATTTTTGTTAAAAATTTAAATAAGGCAATCATAGGTTAAATAAATTTTAGTCTATGGTTGCCGTTTGTTTTCGGGTGATGTTATTATATCATAATAACTGTGCATGTTTTCTGAGTATAATGGAGTTTCAAAGAAACTCCTAAGATGAGCACATTGTGCTCATTATATCATAAATGGAAATGTTTCGTGAATGACGGTAGTTTGTGTTGGAGGAATGTTATGAAAAAAATTAGTGTAGGAAATCAGAGTTTCGAGACTATAAGACAGAAAGATTGCTTTTATGTAGACAAGACAAATTTCATAAGTGAGTGGTGGGAGTCAGATGATGTGGTGACCCTTATCACACGTCCACGTCGTTTTGGGAAAACATTAAATATGGATATGATTAAATGTTTTTTTTCAAATCGCTATGAGAACAGGGGTAACTTGTTTGAAGGACTTAATATTTGGAAAGAAGAAAAATATAGAAAATTGCAGGGAACATATCCGGTGATATTTTTGAGCTTTGCTGGAATAAAACAAACAGGATATAATCAGGCAATTATAATGATAAAAAAAGAGATAACGGATGTATATAATAGGTATGATTATATAATGAAAAGTGATTTATATAATGATAATGAAAGAGCACAATTCAAATCGGTCTGCATAGATATGAATGACGAGATAGCGCAGAGTGCGGTTAATGATTTGGCAAATTATCTTAGCCGTTATTATGGCAAAAAAGTAATAATACTTCTTGACGAATATGACACACCGATGCAGGAAGCATATGTAAATGGTTACTGGAATGAGCTTGTAGCCTTTACAAGGAGTTTTTTTAATTCAACATTTAAGACAAATCCATATCTTGAACGAGGTATAATGACAGGAATAACGAGAGTATCGAAAGAAAGCATTTTTTCAGACTTAAATAATCTTAAGGTAGTCACGACAACAAGCATGGAATATGCGACAAGTTTTGGATTTACGGAAAAAGAAGTGTTTGAGGCACTTGACGATGCAAATATGCCAAATGAAAAAATAGAAGTAAAAGAATGGTATGATGGATTTACATTTGGAAATATAAAAGATATATATAATCCATGGTCGATTACAAATTTTTTACAAACAGGAAAAATTGATTCATATTGGGCGGATTCAAGTTCTAATAGTATAGTAAACAGATTGATAAAAACGGGTTCTTCTGCTGTAAAGCAATTGATGGCAATACTTCTTTCAGGTGGTGTTATAGAGAAGAGAATAGATGAGCAGATAGTATTTGAACAATTGGATAAAAATGAAGATGCAATATGGAGTTTATTACTTGCAAGTGGATATTTGTGTATTGCATCATATCGTGAAGAGGGTCGATTAAAAAGAAAAGTATATGGATTAAAACTTACCAATTTAGAAGTAGAACAGATGTTTGAAAGAATGATAGAACAATGGTTTGGAGAAGAAAAAGTCAATTATAATGAGTTTGTAAAATCACTGCTTGCAGGTGATACGGAAAGTATGAATGAATATATGAACAGAGTGACAAGAGGTGTGATAAGTTACTTTGATACAGGAAAAAGCCCATCTGACGAAGCACCGGAGAGATTTTACCACGGGCTTGTATTGGGACTTATGGTAGACCAGATAGATAATTATATTTTAAATTCAAACAGAGAAAGTGGATTTGGAAGATATGATATAATGCTTGAACCAATAGATAAAAATAATGCAAAATATCCGGGGATAGTGATAGAGTTTAAAGTTTTTAATGCCAAAAAAGAGAACACATTAGAAGAGACAGCCCAAAATGCATTGAAACAGATAAAAGAAAAAGCCTATGATGAAGAACTTATAAAAAGAGGTTTAAAACAGGAAAATATCAGACACTATGGTTTTGCTTTTAAAGGTAAAGAGGTGCTTATAGATACAGATGGGAAATAAAATACAATGTAATTATTATTTAAATAATGAAAGTATGCTCTCAGCATTATACACCAAGAAATAAATATGCTATAATTCCTAAAGAACATGAGTAATGTTTATAGTAAAATTGTTAGGAAGTGGAAATTATGAGAGAAAGAAAAAGTAATTTGAGAAACAGGAAAATCATAGGTGTTATTATAACTGCCATCATAGCAGTTTGCATGATTACGGGCAGCATGAGTTGTATTAGTACAACAGCAAGTGCAAACAGTAAAGCAAGTTATCTTAAAAGTTACCAAAAGTTAGTGAAAAAGTGCAGCCGAAAATTTACTTATTCCGGTTCACAGGCGGAGATGAATAGAGAAGCTTGTGCTGAATATAAACTTTGGGATAATGAATTAAACAGAGTTTATAAAAAGATAAAAAGCTCACTTTCAGATAAGAGAGCAAAGCAGTTGGTCGCATCCGAAATAAAGTGGATTAAAAAAAGAGATAAGAAGGCTGATAAGGATGCAGCAGGCTGGGTAGGCGGAACAGGGTATACATTGATGTACAAATCATCCCTGACAGACCAGACAAAAAAGAGAATTAAATGGCTTATAAGAAATTATGCATAATATATGTATAATCTTTTAAATCACTAATAAAAAGGCAATGATTAGACAGGCAATAATTTTGTCTGCGGGGTCATTGTCTTTTTTCTATGCTGGCAGCAGTTTACTTTGAATAACAGTTTTGATATATTAAAGATTGGAGAGGTTTGTTTTGTGAATTTGTAGAAAAAGGAGAAAAAACATGGTAAATTTTCAAAAATTAGAATCTAGTGTAGCTGGTTTAGAAAAGCAGTTACAGGAAGTTAAAGAACAGATTGCAGAAATCAGAAATGCATATCAGGAAGAGTGTCATCCGGGAAAGACGGATATCCGGCAATACATATTAGAAAAAGCAACAGAACGGTTTGGAGAAAATTATATGAAACCGGAAGAGGATAGAGGATTTTTTGATGATTTCTATGATGCAGTCAAACGAAAAGTTAAGAAAGATTCTATGATAATGGGATATAGTGAAAACGGTGTAGGAACGGTTTTTTGCGATAATGCAGTATATGTATTCAAAACATGTGATCCTTTTAAAATGGATTTTATGGTTCAATATGATGAAATCGAAGATGTTGATTATGGAAGTTCAGGAGATAAAGATTTTATTGAAATCACAGTATCACAGACAGCAGCGGGAAATAATAGCTCATCAATATTGAGTGTTTCAGCACCAAGAGTATATTATGTAACTAAAGTTTTTGTTCCAGAAATGCAATATGCTGTCCTTTTGAAAAGGATGTACAAGCTACTTCTCGACATTTTAGAATATGTCAATGCCTAAAAAGTCAGGCAGATTATAGGAAATATGCCGGCATGTGACAGGCAGGACAATCTAAGGGTACAGTAATTAGTACATAAGTACCGTGTGCAGAAAAGAGAAGGTGAAGGAAATGACAGAAAAAGAAAAGAAAGAAAGGGATAATAAAGATTCCCTAATTGGTCTGGCACAGGGTGAAATCGTGCAAAGGCATGGAGAAGCGTCCAGCCAGATTTTACAGGCTTATAAAGGGATTCGTGTTGATCATAATGGTCATTTGGAAGATTTTTATGGGCGTAATTTAAAACAGATTAGTGAGTATAATTTAGGAGACAACCCGGATGTTTCAAGAAAACAGCAATCTGGATTTTCGGCAGAGTTGATTAAGGAATCACGTGATAATAAGCAAGCGGTTATAAATGGAGAAAGCAATCGAACCAGAACAACAGATGGCATTGGAAAGACAAATGATACACAGTATGACCATGTTATAGTAGATGAAAACGGAAATGTACAGGAAGGCTCAGGCAGCCAGATGAAGTTTTTAAAATCCCGTACCACAGAAAATGGTCAGACAAAATATAATGTCATCGATAAGCTTGCCAAAGATACATCTTGGGATCGGTATGATGGACCGGTTGACATTCCATCTGATCAATATGAGGGTGCAGTGCGGTATGCCAAAGAAGAAGCTGAAAAGTTAGAAAAACAGGCAGCAGCATTGCGGGAGCAAGGCAACATAGAAAAAGCCAAAGAAATAGAAGAAAAAGCACAGCGTTACAGAGATGCACAAAAGAGAGTCAGAGATTCAGGTGTTTCTTCAGCAGAAGCATTGGACGCCAGAAACAATCCTGAAAAATTTGTAGCAAAAGAAATGCTAAAAAGTGGTCATGAAGCAGGAGTAGCGGCTGCAAAGGGGACAATGATCGTATCTGGTGTTGTATCCGGCGTAAAAAATATGTGTGCAGTCGTGGCAGGAGAAAAAGATCTTGACGAAGCAGCAGTTGATGTGACGAAGACTGTTGCAAAAGATGGTGCTACCGCATATAGTGTTGCTAATATTGGAACAGGGATAAAAGCATTGATGCACGCATCTAAGAATGAATTAATCCGTGAGCTTGGTGCAAGTGCTGTTAATCTTCCTGTTTTGCTTGCTAATACAACAGTTTCTGTCGGAAAGAATCTTTACCGTTTTGCAAAAGGAGAGATTAACTCAGAAGAACTTGTGTATGCATTAGGTCAAAATGGAATGGAACTGACGGGTGGCTGTATTGGTGGAACTGTTGGATTGGCATTAGGCGGACCGATAGGAGCTGCGATTGGAAGTTTTGCCGGAACTTTAATTTCAAAAATAATTTATAATGGAGTAACTAAGATCCTGCATGAAACAAAAATGTCGGCACAGAGGCGGAAAGCACTGGAACAGATTTCACAGGAAGCAGTTGCACAGATTGCGATTTTGAAAGAAGAATTAAAACAATATGCACAGGAAAAATATGAAGAACGGGAACGCTTGATAGATAATCTTTTTTCGGAAATCGAAAGAACTTCTCTTAATAATGACATCAATGGCTATATTCGCTGTATTGACCAATTCGGTAAAGCATTCGGCATAGAACTGGCATTAAACAGCAAAGAAGAGATTGAAGAATTTATGCAGGATAAGGAAAGCGTGCTCGTTTTATAAAGTGACAAAAGCAGAAAAATGGAGGTGATTAGATGGTGCCACTTGCATTATTAGCAGCATCTGCTATTTTTGGAATTGATGGAAAATTAAATGCAGATGAGGCAATGAGAGTGTCAGAACAGGCACAGGATGAATATTCTTGTGCGGTCGAAAAATTTAATCAGAGAAAAAAAGACGCAGAAAAATCATTACAGACGCTTGGAGAGACAAAACTGAATATTTATGGAACACAGATTCGTGATTTTGTATCTGCATTTTCTATTCTTAAAGAGACACAGTTACGGGAAGGAAGTGGAATCAAGGAGTTAGAAAAGCTTTCTTTTGATGACAAACAATTTGAACAACTAAAATTAGATACATTAGAAAACGAAAAACTGCTTGAATCGAATCCGACCAGAGATGTTTTTTTAAGCTGGGGAATTGGAGGAATGGTGGGACTTGCATTTTATCATTCTAAAACAAAAGGGCAGAAAGATGATGCGTATGCTAATCTGGCAATCGTGAAAAAAAGAGCAGCAGAAATGGAATTAGTGGAAGAACAATTTTATATTATTCAAAAAAATGCAGAGCAGTTACAATCTTTTTTTGAACGCTTCAGTAAGATTATGGATAAAGCCAATCAAAATCTGTATCAGATTGTCGAACAGAAGAAAGAATGGAATATGCTTATGTCGGATGAAAAAGACAAGGTGATTGTTGCATTAAAAACAGTGCAGATTTTAAAAGCAATGATTGATATGCCGCTTCTTGGTGAAGACGGTATGCTGACAAAAGATATATGTGATATTTTATCACAGCGTGAGAACGTATTAAAAGTTTTTGGCGACCAGACCGGTTTAGCACAAGTGTAACAGTAAGGAGAAAAAGTGTATGACACAAAAAGAAGAAATCACAAAATGTTTAGCTGAATATGCATGGAATATTTGTACAGTGCAACGCTTTTATATGGGAGATAGTATTCCGGCAAAAGCATTAAAAAATGCAATCAAAACATATGCAACCGGAGTATCGGAATCAGATGTGATTGCTTTATTAGATGAGACTCTTACGGCAAATGGAAAAGAGGGATATCTTTTTACGGATACTATGGCATATTATAAAGATTCCGGAAAACAGGGTGAATTTGTATATAAAGACATTAAGGGTGTAGAAGTAGAAGATGAGGATGAAGATCCAAAGACATCATTATACATTTATACAAAAGACGGTGAGGAGTATGAATGGCGCAGCAGATTAATGAACAAAGTTCCTGTATATAATTTTTTTAAGGATGTCATGGCATATTTTAAAGAAGAGAAGAAAAAACAGGAAGAAAAGATTATTAAATCCACAGTAAGTGATGATGCTGAAAAACAGGTAAGTGATTTGCTTGCAAGATTAACAAAATAAAATATTCTTTGCAGAAAAAAGAAGGAAAAGGGTATGATTATGAATATAATTGGTGGCAGGATAAAATGTCCTAAGTGCGGAAAGATTTAAAAAAAGAAGGTACTTATTTGTCCTCATTGTGGGGCAGTTATTGGAAGTATAAGAAGTTGAAGGAAAGATTATTATTAGATATAGGTATATCTATAAATTAAAAGTTATTTAAATGATGAGTGAGCAAAAATCCCCGGTAAAAAACGGGGATTTTTTGCTATTTAATATGAGTATTATGCTGACAGCATAATACTTTTTTTGAAATATTTGATATGATTTATTTGATATGATTTTAGTAATACATTTATTTTGAAATTAATTTTAATTTTGGATATAAATTTTAGGAGCATTCTTGTAATTCATTAAAAGTGCCAATTGAATAAAAAAGAACCTCAATGTATGATTGAGTTGCATCTTGGCGGATGTAAATAAAACAATCAATACACAGGAGGTTCAAAATGAATTATACACAGAATGAGAAGATTGAACAAGTAACAGATACAACAATAGTTGTTGGGGTAGATATTGGAAGTAAGACGCACTATGCGAGGGCTTTTGATAATCGAGGACGCGAGATCACAAAACGAGTTTTTATTTTTAAGAATGATATCGAGGGATTTAATTCTTTCAATCTTTGGGCTGAGACTCTTAAGAAAGAGAATAACAAGACTGCAGTTCTGATAGGCTGTGAGCCGACTGGTCATTACTGGTTTGCATTTGCAAAGTATGTTAAGGATCATCAGAAGAAATTAGTAATGGTCAATCCATTCTCGGTTAAGAAGATCAAGGAACTTGATGACAATAGTCCAAAGAAAACGGATTCAAAAGATCCGAAAACAATAGCAAAACTGGTTGTGGATGGAAGATATTCCATCCCATATATGCCAGAAGGCATATACGCCGAAATAAGAGATTTGGTATACAGCCGTGACAGGATGATGAAACAGCATAACATATCTGCAAACAGAATCCAAAGATGGCTTGCAATACATTTTCCAGAGTATCTGGGATTATACACAAGGTTTGATGCAGCAAGTGATTTGTCAGTGTTAGAGAAAGCACCACTGCCGAAAGATATAATCGCACTTGGAGTAAATGGAATCCGGAAGATATAGCATGATAAGAGGATGCGTGGCAGAGGAGTTACAGAAGATAGGGCAAAGCCCCTGGTTGAAGCTGCGCACAACAGTGTTGGTCTTGACGGAGGTATTGGAGCAAAAAGCGAATTATATATGCTTCTTGAAGAGCATTGCCTGTGGACATCACAATTAGAAGCCGTTAATAAAGTGCTTGAAGAAACAATTCTGAAAGTACCATATGTGGAGAAATTACTCGCCATAAAAGGAGTAGGAAGTGTTACAATAGCAGGATTCATCGCTGAAGTGAGTGATATCAGACGCTTTGATTCACCGAAACAGATCCAAAAATATGCCGGACTGGAACTTGTGGGAAACAGTTCGGGAAAGCATAAAGGAAGAACACGAATCAGCAAGAGGGGAAGAAAAAAACTCAGAAAGATCCTGTATCAGGTGATGGTACAATTGCTTGCTAGAAATAAAGAGTTTCGTGCGATCTACGATTACTATGTAACTCGTGTAAAGAGTCCGCTGAAGCGAAGACAGGCAATTATAGCTGTCAACTGTAAGTTAATCCGTGTATTTTACGTGGTATTAACGAAAGGTGTGGATTACGACAGATTCAAAATGATGTCGGATATTCACCGTCCGGGCGACATAATAGCCGCTTAAGAAGAAAGTACTGTAAACAGGAAAGCGTCCGCTGTCAATGGTGCTGTGAAACAGGAATGTAGAAATATATAAGACAAAGTAGAGCTAGTAGCTGCGTTGACATTTTTAATAGGGCAACGACCCTGTAGTAGGAGCATAAGCAGCACCAAACTATGGATAAACAGAACGAAGGAATTTAGGACCCGGCAGAGGCAGGTGATCCTGGTAGACATGAGAGGTTAGTTACTGTAGGTGAAATTGGGAAACAAGAAGGTATTTATAAGGAGAAACAAAGACGTTTTATTTTTTGTACCTAAAATCATCCGGAAAGGACTCCGCGAAGTCGATTCCTATCCAGAAAACTCTATTTTGCAGATATATGTAACTTATTAACTGTTTAATAAAGTCAGTAAAATCAAGGATTTTGTTGAACATGCACTAAAAAGAATAGAGAGGAAAAATTATATGAGCAAATATTCATTGTTAGGATACGAATTGACTTTTGGGGACGAAGTAGATAAGTTTGCAAAAGTCTATAAAGAAATGCGACGTGAAATGTCAAAAGTTTCTCAAAAATATGAAACAGTTTATAGAAAAAGGGAATCGATTGAAAATGTTATTGAAGGTTTTCAAGACAAAGACGGATGTGGCGTTCTTTCACAATATGTTGAAAAATGCTATAAAAAATTATTTGATTATAATATTTTTGACTTGCCTAAGGAAACATTTCTTTCGGAGTATTGTGGAAATTTAGAACCTGCTCTTGAAGTTTGCGAGCAGGTAATAGATTTATATCAGAGTATATTAAAAGATTATCAGCAAGAGATTAAGTATAATGAATTCAAAAAAGCTTCACGTGGCAGGGTTATTGGTGGCGGATTTGGATTTGAAGGAGCTATGAAAGGGATGGCACAGGCGGCTGCCATAAATGCAGGTACAGGTATGCTTTATGATTTGCGTAATAAAAGAGCAAATCGAAAGAGCGCGGAGAATATGGAAGAACGTTTAATTGAACTATATAACGAGAAAGATGTAAAAAACGCTTTGAAAAATGGATTAGCTGAATGTGTTATGTGCATTTATTATGGTTTTATGGCTTGTGTAAATGATCGTTGTGGTTATACATTTTGTCTTGATTATGACTTTAGAAAGGCTGAAACTATGGAAGAAAATGCAAGACATATTTCTGATTCTGAGAAAAGAAAAGAAATTCTCGTTTCTGCTTTACTTGAAGTACCATTTCGTATCAGTATTTATAATGCTCTTTTAGTGGAATATGGTGATATAAATGGTACTTTAGAAAAAATATCTCAGAGATTTTGTTATGAGTGGAATTATAAGTTAGTAAAGGGAAAGAGGATAGATTATTTTCTTAAAAATGGTGATTATACGTCTAAGGATAATGTTACCAAGGTTATGTATGATATCAATATAAACTGTGCTTTGCTTGGTGTTGATCCTACGGATAAGGTGGAGGCTCTTAATAGAATTATAAAATCATATGAAGATGTAATGTTTTGCTGTGATGGATATGAGTATGATGATGAAGATGAAGTTAAAAATGCGATTGCTGAACGAGATGAATTTGTTAAATTGACAAAAAATTTTAATGCTGGTGATGAAAAAAATATCCAAAAATTAACAACAGCAGTACAAGCGTTTCGTTCAAAATCATCAAGAAAGTATAGACAATTTGCAGTTGAGGCAAAAAGAGTAAATTATGCATATCATTGTCAATTTGATGGAGAAATTTATGATTGCCCTGAAACCGTATCTGAATTAGAAGAGGAATATCAAAAATTACTGGATATTATTGATAAAGTACAGATTGATGATGCTATGTCAATAGAAGAAGCTATTGAAAGATGCAATCAGTTAAAGTATCGTTCCAAACATGTTGAAGATGTTGTTGAGTTTTTATCTAGTATTCTTAATGCAACTAAACAATTAAATGGAGTAATGGAGAAAAATGAAACAGAGTGGTTGAAGAAAACAGAAAAATATTGTGAGTTAATTAAGATTCTTTTTGAATTATGTGACTTAGGGGTTGATGTTCTTGAATTTCTAAATAAACCAAAATATGTTTCATTTTTTAAGAGTTTGTTTATTTCAACTAATGATATGTCGGACATCAATAAAAACATAAATTATGTATATGATTTAGATACAATATCTCGCATTAGAAAGGTTGCAGAAGGTAAATGTACATATAATGCAGAATCAGCTTGGTTGGAAAACATGGATATAAATGAAATAAAGCATATTGGAACAGCTCAAATGTATAATGCGTGTTACAATTTACTAAATGAATGTACAAGTACTACAAGAAAAAATTTGAATAGACTCTGTTTTATGTTTAGTAAAGGTAAAAAGATTAATTTACATGACCTCATTTCAATAAAGGAAAAGAAAATTCCTTTGTATAGTGGTGACGATATTGTTATTTACAATGATACGGTAAGTGGAACAAGCATTATGGAACTTATCAATCCGGTGATGATAGCAAAAAAGTTGGATGCTTCTGATAAACTACCGTTAGACAAATCTGATAATAGTGGAAATTTAAAGGATTTTGAAGAACGTCAAAATTTATGGAAAGGATATGAGGCTGTAAAGAATGCTTCTGTTAATGAACAGAAGGAATATGTGGGTTTGCTTAAAAGTTGTATAAATTCAAATCAAACAAAAAATAAAGATGTACTGATGCAATTTCAATGTGCTGTTGCCGGATTGGAAAAAGCAATTTATGAAGAAGAAAATAAAGTGGTTATTAATATTGTAAATGATTGGAAAAACGCCGACAAAGTATCGCTTGAGAAGAAGATGGACGAGTTAAAAGAAATCAATAGTCCGTTGGCTGATGAGTATATAGATAAGATAAAGAATCGTATAAATGCATTGAATAAAGAAGAAATTGATGGTCTTTTCAGTGAAATGTGTGCAGGTTATGAAAACTTTGATTTGTCTGGTTATGAGGAATGTATAAAAAAAATAAAGATGTATAATTTGCATGAATATTCTGAAGATATGATAAACGCCGAAAAAGATAAATTCTCTAAAATTCTTATTGAAGCAGAAAAGAAATATATAGATAGTGTTTGTCAGAATATGGATAGTGCGACCACGGAACAATTAGAAAAAATGAAAGCGGAAGTTTTAAAAGCGAAGATACCAGAAGCTGATGAAAAAACGGCACAAATCAATATGTATTTAGATAAAAATAAATTGAATGAGATTTGTGCAGGTTATAAGGATTTTGATTTTGGACATTTATTGCAAATTCGACAGTCAATAATGCATTTTCAGGCACGGGAAGAAGCGAAGAGACAATATATTCAAGAAATTGAAAATATGATGAAAATCAGAAAAGAAGAAGAAGTGGGCGAAATTTACAGTCATGTAGAAAGTTTACTTGCCGCCAACAGTCTGATAACAAGGCATTTTGGTATGTATGGGAAAGTGGAAGAACTTAATAAGATATTGGCAAATAAAAATGTCGTTCGTTATTTGGAAGAAAATACAGATGTGTGGGATTATCCGATTTTAGCTGGGGCAATTCCAATATTATTGATGACACCTAATTATTATATTTTGTATTCTGATTTTATGATTGTGAGAAATGTAGAAGGAGAGCGTAGAATTAAAATAGATGATATTGCAGGAATTGAACATAGCAAAAAATTATTGTCTGAAAAAATTAAATTAAAACTTAATGCAGGAGGAAGCATTGAATTGCCAAATGATGCCGGGAGAGAGTCTGCTACCGTTTGTATGATTTTAAATGCGGCAATAGATGAACTTAAAAAATATATTAAAAAAGATTAAATATCTTGATTTTAGCGCAAATTGATGCTCGTTTTTATTTGATTTTTTGAGTTTATACAATAGGGTGATTTATCGAAAGATAGACTATTTGTAATGCAGATAGTCTGTCTTTTTTATTGTATAGGCCTAGAGGCCTTATTTGCGAAATGTAGTTTCTCTTGGAGGAGAAATGGAATGTAGCAAATAAATAAACCACCTGCTATGCGGGTGGTGGAAAGAGCTTAAGCGATGTGCAATG
>NZ_DBLYGC010000025.1:0-42247 GCF_056818865.1 Butyribacter sp. | reverse complement strand
TGTATTCGTTGTCCGGCAGTCTGTTTAATTCAGCACTCTGTCCGATTTTTTATTTTCATCAGGTTGAATTAAAATAAGCACTTAAGGAAACATTATTTACAATCCAAAACTGCCATATCCTTGCCTTGTAAATGGAAATGTAACAGAATAGACATTGTGTTACATTTTTTAATGGAAAATAAAATTGATTCTTTTGGGGATTTAAATCTGAAAAAAATTTGAAATTGAATTATCCGGGAAAATTGAAATTATTATTATAAAATTATTTAATATTAGATTTTTTACACAACAAGCAGACCCAAAATTTAAATTTTATTATTGCCCGCCTCTGCAGTGCAACACACAGCTAAAACTGTAAATTAAAAATTTTGCGTCTATAAAACAGCTTTATTTATTATATGACGTTAGAATTAAAAAGTAATTTAACCCTTGCATCATTATATTTTTTACTACAAATTCACGAGTTCAAAAACTTCGTCTCTGTCATCCTGGTCTATTCCCAGATATCTTGTCGTAATTTTATATGAAGAATGATTATAAATGCTTGTCAGAAGTGCCGGAGACACCCCTTTTTTCCAGGCATGATACCCAAATGTTTTCCTGAGCGAATGGCAGCTCACTTTATGACTGAGCAGACATTTTTTTGCTGCTTCTGATATTATGCGAAATGCCTGAATCCTGCTGATAGGCTTATCAGTGGATTTCTGACCAAGAAAAATAAATTGTTCCATCACCTCACACAATTTTCCTTTCTTCGCAATTATATCTTTAAGAAACGAAGCAAATGCTTCTTTTAAGTTTTTATTTATAAAAACAGTTGTTTTTTTACCTGTTTTCTGTTCTTTAACATCAATATGTGATTTAAACGACAGCAAATTTTCATTATACACATCCTTCCACCGAAGTTTTAAAATATCAGAAATGCGCAAAGCCGTGTTAAGTCCACATACAACAAGAAGTGAATTCCTTTTATTTGGTTTCACCTCGCGGTAATATCTTTTTATCTTTTTTAATTCCGCAATATCACGTATCGGCTGAGTAATTTTCATTTTTATAAATCTATCCTTTCATTTTTTGATAATATTTTAAAAAAATGCTAAAGTTTCCAAATTGACTGCCGATAAATAATGTGTAACAAAAAAATGTAACACAATATCCATTGTGTTACATTTTTTTATTGTCAATGATTATACATTATTCTTTTTATAAAAAGCAGAAAGTTCCTTTTTAAAATAAAAAACTGCCACACCGCAAATATTCAAATAATATCTGCAATGTGACAGTTTTCTTTTTTCTTTACGCACCCAATGCTATCACTTAAATTTTATACATCATAAATCAAAAGTCCAAATTTTTCGATGCACAAATTTTATTACTGTCTTACTTTGATGTGAACTTCACGAAGCTGCTGTTCACTTACTTCATTTGGTGCTCCACACATAAGATCCTGCGCATTTCCGTTCATTGGGAATGGTATTATTTCACGGATATTTTCCTCATTGCGAAGAAGCATTATCATACGGTCTACGCCCGGTGCCATTCCTGCATGTGGTGGTGCTCCAAACTGGAATGCATTGTAGAGTGCTCCAAATTTTTCTTTTAAGTCTTCTTCTGTATATCCCGCAATCTCAAATGCCTTAACCATTATATCAAGATCGTGGTTACGAACTGCTCCTGATGAAAGTTCAATACCGTTACATACAATATCATACTGATATGCAAGAATTTCTGACGGTTCTTTTGTATTTAACGCTTCAAGTCCGCCCTGTGGCATTGAGAATGGATTGTGAGTAAAGATATATTTCTTCTCCTCATTGTCATACTCATACATAGGGAAGTCATTTATATAACAGAATCTATAACTGTTTTTCTCAATAAGATCAAGTCTGTTTCCGAGTTCTGTACGAATCTGTCCTGCATAAAGAGCTGCCTGTGCTTCTCTGTCTGCAATGAAGAAGATTGTATCTCCCGGTGTAAGTCCTGCTATATCGGCAATTTCCTGTTTCATATCGTCAGGAATAAATTTGTCGATAGGTCCCTTGTAAGATTTATCTTCAAGAACCTCAAGATAACCAAGTCCGCCCATTCCGATAGACTGAGCAAATTTAAGAAGCTTTTCATGCTGACCTTTTGAAAGTTTTGCATGAACATTGATTGCACGAACTGTCTTTCCGTGGAATGGCTTAAATGTACATCTCTGGAAGAAATCTGTAACGTCAACGATACGAAGTGGATTTCTAAGGTCAGGCTTGTCTGAACCAAACTCAAGCATTGCCTGCTTGTAGCTGATAATAGGGTACGGTGCCTGTGTTACTTCATATCCTTCAGGTGCAAATTTTTCAAATGCTGCTGTAAGCACTTCCTCACCTACTTTAAATACATCTTCCTGTGTTGCAAAACTCATCTCAAAGTCAAGCTGATAGAACTCTCCCGGTGAACGGTCTGCTCTTGCGTCCTCGTCTCTGAAACAAGGTGCTATCTGGAAATACTTATCAAAACCTGACACCATAAGAAGCTGTTTATATTGCTGCGGTGCCTGTGGCAACGCATAAAATTTTCCCTTGAACTTACGTGATGGCACTATATAATCTCTCGCACCCTCAGGTGATGATGCACAAAGGATAGGTGTCTGAATTTCTAAAAATCCCATGTCTGTCATCTTCTGACGAAGAAAACTTATGACATTTGATCTGAATATCATATTATCACGAACTTTTGCATTTCTAAGGTCGAGATAACGATATTTAAGACGAACATCTTCTCTTGTCTCTTTTGATGTCATTATCTCAAAAGGAAGCTGTCTGTAAACTCTTCCAAGTACCTCTACCTTATGTGCTTCAAGTTCGATTGTTCCTGTAGGTATCTTTGGATTGTATGTCTCTTCATCTCTATGCTCTACAACACCTTCAACAGAAATACAATCTTCTTTGCTTATACCCTCAAGAAGTTTTGTGTCACGCATAACAACCTGCATCACACCATACATATCTCTAAGGTCAACAAATGACACACCGCCATGGTCACGGATATTTTCAACCCATCCGGCAAGTCTTAATGTTTCACCAACATTGTTTTCACTGATATCGTTTAATGTTTTGTCACGATAAATATTTCCTACGTTCATTTTTACCTCCTAAAAATAAAAAAGTCCATCCCAAACTAAAAGTTCAGGACGAACATAATATTTGTCCGCGGTACCACCCGAATTACTGTCTTGTCAGTCACTCTCTTGCTGTCTGTCGCGCAGCTTACGGCTCACCTACTGCCAGCTTATTATATACGGTACGCTGTTTTCAGTTCGCTGCTGATAGAGTGTTATTCACATGAATTCACTTTGCGAAGCTCTCACCGTCCTTCACTCGCTTTGAATGATAAATCATGCTACTTCTCTCCGTCGTCGCATTTGCATAACTAGATTGATTATATAATGGTATCAGGGGGATTGTCAATCATTTTTTCTGTTGAATTATTTTCGCTGTGGCCACTTTAACGCAGAGATTGATATAAATTTTCAATCACCCTATAAGCACCTTTTTCCCCTCAAATGCAAATCCGTAGTGCCTTATTCTTTCTTTTTCTATACCAAGTGCTAAGATTTCTTCATCATATCTTTTTTCTTCTATCTGCCTATGTGCCGCTTGCACCGCTTCTTCAAGAGTTTTTTCGCTCGATTTCTTCACTTTAAACTCAAGCACAATCGCCGGAAGTTTCTTTCCTGCTTCATTTGTACTATGTTTCGGAATCATCATAACATCATAACGACCGAAACCACTTTCCCTGTTTGATTTTATAATGTAATTATTTCTCTGTCCTGCCATAAGTCCCAATACAAAACCATGGTAAAAGTTTTCAGGTCGTATTCTTGATTCATCCTTTCCTGCAACATCAAAACTACTGAATACATTGAGCGTAACTTCATTTATATAATAATTCATCGCTTCTAAATCACCATCTATCAATGCACTTATAAATTCATTAGATGAATCATCTCCTGTCATAAACCAGCCTTTTATCAATTTTTGGAACATAACACGGACTTCTAAGTTGGTGAGGCTGAGTTCATATTTCTGCTCTCCTGTGCTTACGCAAATTTCCATACTGTCTACTTTCAGATAACCACTCGCCAATAAAAGGCTCCATATTGCATCCTCATCATTATCCAGTTGGTCAAATACTATCTGTTCGTCAATACCAACTGTTATATATTCCCCGTTTAAAAGTTTTTCCATAGCTTTCTTTATTTTTGGTGAACCTCTTTGAATAAGCTTTCCAACAAGACTGTTGGAACTTGTATCAGCCCAATACGTCTTAAATTCTTTCTTGTCAAGATAATTTGTAATAGACCACGGATTGTATATATCCTTATGCTTTCCGAAAGTAAATCCGTCATACCAAAGCTTCACATCATCTTTTTTTTCAGGCAAGCCAGCCTCATCCAATGCCGCAAAGACTTCACTTTCCGTAAAGCCAAAGCTTGTATTATACTCGTCATTTGTCGTTGTTATCACATTAAGATTGTTTAAATCGGAAAAAATACTTTCTTTTGATACCCTTGTAATCCCCGTCATTATGGCTCTATCAAGATATGGATTTGTTTTTAACGTAGAATTGAAAAAACTGCGTATAAATCCAACCATATCATTCCAAAATCCGTTTACATATGCTTCCTGCATAGGTGTATCATACTCATCAAGAAGTATTATCACTTTTTTCTCAAATTTTCTATATAAAATTGCTGCAAGATCTTTAACAGACCTATATATTATCTCATTTGATATATCTTTATTTACATTTGTGTTTTTTGAATAATCATCAAGCTGTCTAAATAAATTTCTTTCAGCATCTGTTAATATCGCATCTTCAAGAAGATATGAATGCTGTTTATAAACATCATTTATAACCGATACCATGTCATTTTTTGTATCTTTAAAATTATTCGCCTTAATTTCTGCAAAACTAATAAATATCACCGGATATGTCCCCTGAAGCTGTCTGTACTTTTCATCATTCCATATCGACAACCCCTCAAACAAATCACCTCTGCCCGCATATTTATTTGAAAAGAAACATTCCAACATACTCATATTCAATGTTTTTCCAAATCTTCTCGGTCGGGTTATAAGTGTCACATCATCCTGTGATTCCCACCATTCTTTTATAAAATATGTTTTATCTACATAAAAGCATCCTGATGTTATTAACGATTCATAATCCTGCTTTCCTATACTTATTTTACGCATACATTTTCCCCTCTCAATATATAATCAAAAACTCCCAATACATTATCATTAGTAATATCAGATGTATCATACAATTTTCCTGAATATCCGTAACTTAAATTATGTTTATTATAAACGTCAACAGAGAGTTCCGCAAGCGAAACTCTCTGCCACACTACAATCTTTCCTATATTCCAAACAACCCAAGCAGTTTTACTTTTATATACTTTTTTACTGTTACATCAAATCATTTTATGCTTCTTCTCTTAATCTTTCAGCTGCAAGCACCATATTTCTAAGACTTGCATCCGACTCTTTCACTCCTCTTGTCTTTAATCCACAGTCAGGATTTACCCAAAGTTTATCTCTTTCTATCTTTGTGAGCATAAGTTTTAATACATTTGTTATCTCCTCGACTGACGGTACTCTAGGTGAATGAATATCATATACTCCGGGACCTGCTTCTGTCTCAAAATTGTTTTCCCTGAGTGAATCCAATATCTGAAGGTCTGAGCGTGATGCCTCAAATGTAATTACATCCGCATCCATATCATCAATCGCAGGAATTATGTCTGTAAATTCACTGTAGCACATATGTGTGTGTATCTGTGTTTCAGGCTTTACACCGCTATGTGTAAGGCGAAATGCAGGTATTGCAAAATCAAGATATTCCTTATACCAGTCTGTTTTTCTAAGTGGGAGTTTTTCTCTTAAAGCCGCCTCATCTATCTGTATCACTTTTATGCCATTTGCTTCAAGGTCGAGAACTTCATCCCTTATTGCTAACGCAATCTGTGATATTGACTCTTTTATAGATATGTCCTCTCTAGGGAATGACCAGTTAAGTATTGTAACAGGCCCTGTAAGCATACCTTTCATAAGCTTCTTTGTAAGCGACTGTGCATAGACTGACCATTCTACTGTTATAGGCTTATCTCTGTACACATCTCCCCATATGATAGGCGGTTTAACACATCTTGTTCCATACGACTGAACCCATGCTTTCTGCGTAAACAAAAATCCTCCAAGCGACTCTCCGAAATATTCTACCATGTCATTTCGCTCATATTCGCCATGCACAAGTACATCAATTCCGATTTCTTCCTGCCAGTTTACACATTCGGCAATCTTCTTCTTATTAAATTCAATATACTCCTGTTCTGTCTTTTCCCCTCTCTTAAATGCAGAACGGTTTGCCTTTACATCCTTTGTCTGCGGGAACGAACCTATTGTAGTAGTTGGAAGTTCAGGAAGCTTAAATTCTTCCTTCTGAAGTTTCTGACGCTCGCTTCTCTTTGGAAGTCTTATATAATCATCTTCTTTAACCTTTGAAAGACGCTCACTTACATTTGCATTTGTACAATTTCTGTTTCCGTTGAAAAGTTCATGATTTTTCTTGTATACCTCATCATCACAATAATTTTTCTTGTCTGCAAGCTTTCCAAGCTCATTAAGTTCAACAAGCTTTTCCTTAGCAAATGAAAAATATGCAGTATACTCTTTTGAAAGCTTTTCTTCATTCCCTAATGTATATGGCACATGAAGTAGCGAGCATGATGTTGAAATCACTGTGTCAATACATTTATCTGCTAATTCATTTACAATCTTTAATGTTTTGTCATAATGATTTTTCCAGATATTCTTACCGTTTACAAGACCTGCAAAAAGCACCTTATCCTTTGGAAAACCAAATTTTGAAACAAGTTCATACGACTGTTTTCCCTCAATAAAATCAATTCCGATTCCTGCAAATGACATTTTTATAACATCCTCATAAATGTCACGTATATCTCCAAAATATGTCTGCAGTAATATTTTTGTATCTGTACTGCAAGCAAGCAACGCATCATAAATTTCATGGAATAATTTTTTATCCTCGTCACTCATGTCAAGTACAAGTGCCGGCTCATCAAACTGAACCCATGCAATCTGCTTTTTCCCACATGTCTGTAACAGTTCTTTGTATGCCTTCACAATATCGTCTACATAATCTGCTGCCGATTTATTTCCTGTATATCTGCACAATTTTAACATTGTATATGCACCTGTAATCATAGGTTTAGTTACAATTCCAAGTTCCTCTGCTTCGTCATATTCATTCCAAAGCTTGTCGCCTGACAGTTTTATCTGTGTATCATCCTCAACTTCCGGCACAATATAATGATAATTTGTATTGAACCATTTCTTCATTGCAAGTGCTTTAACATCACCATGTTCTCCCTGGTATCCTCTTGCCATCGAAAAATATGTATCAAGTTCTGACAACCCCAGTTCTTTATATCTCTTCGGTATAATATTTAGCAATACTGCTGTGTCAAGCACAATATCATAAAATGAAAAATCATTACTTGAAATAAAATCAATGCCTGCACTTTTCTGCAGGTTCCAGTGTGTCTTTCTCAATTCAGCCGCTGTCTGTTTCAACTGCTCCTCATCAATTTCATTTCTAAAATATTTTTCAGAAGCAAATTTAAGCTCTCTCAATGTTCCGATTCTCGGGAAACCAATAACTGATGTTTTCATCTCTAACCTCCATTTAAGCAATCTCTATCCCAAATACTCCAAAAAACTGCTCCCCTTCAATCTCTGAGAAAAACAGCTTCTTTTCAGTACGTTTATTATAATTAAGTTTCCCGCAATCGTATAATACATAAAGAAAGAGGTTATCCATAGTTTTAAACTATATCAAGTGATAAAAAATCATCCTAAATATTTTTTCAAAGACTCAAGGTAAGTCTCTCCAAGCCTGCTAAGCATACCTTTCTTATGCATAATATAACCTATGCGCATATCCCCCTCATCCGCTAACGGTACAGCTATTATATCCTTACCGTTTAACTTTTTGTCTATAACTCCACTGCAAACTGTATAACCGTTTAGTCCTATGAGCAGATTAAACAGTGTTGCTCTGTCCCTCACTCGTATATTTTTCTTTCTCTCAGATGCCGAAAAAATTTCCTCCGAAAAATAGAATGAATTATGCTCTCCCTGTTCAAACGAAAGATACGGATACAGTTCAAGTTCACTGTTCGTAATTATCTTTTTATCTGCAAGTGGATGTTTTCTGCTTATGAACACATGCGGTTTTGCCACAAATAATTGCGTAAATTCAAGTTCATGACTTTTTAAAATTTTATTTATGACTGTCTCATTAAAATCATTCAGAAAAAGTATTCCCAGTTCGCTTCTCATTTTCGCAACATCTTCTATTATTTCATATGTCTGGGTTTCCCTTATCGAAAAATCATATTCATCCTGACCATATTTTTTTATCAAATCTACAAATGCGTTTACCGCAAATGAGTAGTGCTGTGTTGAAACACAAAACTGTTTTTTCCCGCCTGAATTTTTCTTGTATTTATCTTCTAGAATTGCTGCCTGCTCAAGCACCTGCCTGGCATATCCCAAAAAGTCCTCGCCCTCCTTTGTTACGCTTACACCTTTGTTGGTTCTTCTGAAAATGACAATATTCATCTCATTTTCAAGTTCATGTATCGCACTCGTAAGGCTTGGCTGTGAAATGTACAGTTTATTTGCTGCCTCGGTAATCGTTCCCGTTTTTGCAACCATAGTCACATATCTTAGCTGCTGTAATGTCAAAATTTTCACCTTCTTTCCAAATCCGGATACTTGTTATATATTACAATTGTATCAAAAAAATGTACGCAAGACCATAATAAGTTACAACGGCAACAAGGTCATTTACCGTTGTAATAAGTGGACCCGATGCCACTGCCGGATCAATTTTAATCTTGTGGAAAAACATTGGAATTACAGTCCCCACCATACTTGAAATCAACATCGCAGCCATAAGTGAAACACCTACACATCCTGAAATTGCAAACGCTCCCATAAGACTATATCCTTTAAACATATGGATATATACTCCCAGCAATGTAAGTGCCATAACACCGAGTATTCCACCGTTTAAAAGACCAACTCTCATTTCCTTAACGAGCAAAAACAGTTTTTGTTTTCCGGTAAGATTTTCATCCATCAAAACACGTATAGTAACAGCAAGTGACTGTGTTCCGACATTTCCCGCCATGTCAAGTACCAGTGACTGAAAACATATAACTATCGGAAGTACCGCTACCACATTTTCAAACATTCCCACAACTGATGATACCAAAACACCCAAAAACAAAAGTATTATCAGCCATGGCAGTCTCTTTTTCATACTTTGAACAGTTGTCTCTTTCAAATCTTCCTCTGCTGTAAGACCTGCCAGTTTAGCATAATCTTCTCCCATTTCATCATCGACAATATCAACAATGTCTTCCGATGTTATTACGCCTAACAGCTGTTTTTCCTTTGACAATACAGGAATTGAATCTTCCGAATAATCTACAATCTGTTCTATACATTCATCAAGCAACTCATGGTCTGTCACATAAGGATAAGAGTTGATAACTATCTCTTCAAGGTTATCATTTTCCCTAGCCGTAATTAAATCCTTCAAATCTATTGCACCGGCAAACCTCGACAACTCGTCTTCAACATAAATAGTCATTATATTGTCATTTTCACCGGCCTGACGGACAAGTTCACTCATCGCCTGTCTTACCGAAAGCCCTTTCTTTATGCAGACATAATTCGTCGTCATATATCTGCCTATTTCATCTTCATCATATGAGAGAAGCATTTTCACGTCTGCCGCCGCGTCATCATCAAGTCTTTTTTCTATCTCATTTTTTGTATCTGTATCAAGCTTTTCAAGAATTTCAACCGCATCATCCGAATCCATAAATGAGATTATCTTTGCCGCATCTTCAATCGAAATTTCTTCCAAATATCTTTCCGGTTCATCCAGATATACAAATATCTCTGCCATTCTCTGAAAACCAAGCAGACCGTATATTCTTTTTCGCTCATCTGCTGTAAGCTGTGCTATTATATCCGCTATATCATTTTCATGATAATTTGACAGACATTCCAAAATTTCATTGTCATTTTTATTCTTTCTTATAATGTTTATGATATCAAAATATTTTCTGTTCATGTGTAACACCTCCGCAAAACGTATGTTTTCTATAACATAAAAAAGCACCCTAAACAGTGCTTTCTACATGAACAATATTTATGAAATCACATCACTATTTCAACAAAATGTGCATCATTTATAAACATGGCTAAAAATCTCATGCGACAGCCATGCCACTTGCTCACGATATAAAACACTGTTGTTAATACTTCGTCCAAAACTGTCATTACTGTCCATGAAATTCACCTCCGTATCAAAAAAATCCTAACACACTATAACATCATGTCAGGATTTTTTCAAGTTTTTTTCTTAAATAATATTCCTAAATTTTTTTAAATAATTTTCTTAATAAGACCTGCACCTATGGCATAAGGCCCTGTGTGAACACATATTGTTGCACCGATATGCGCGATATTAGTTTCCTCTTTGAGTCCCAATTCACTCATAACTTTGTCAAACTCTTTCTTGTATTCAAGTCCCTCTTCCCTGTCATATCCATACCCTACAGCATAAACATAATCATTTGGGTCTTCGCCATTTTCTGCAAAATAGTTTTTTAATAAATCATATGTTTTAAGTATTGATTTCTTGCGGCTTCTCGCTATGCCGGATGCGTCTATTGAACCGTCTTTGAGCGTAATTATTGGTTTTAAATTCAATGCACTTGACGCTATACTTGCCACTTTCCCTATTCTTCCGCCATGTTTAAGATAATCCGTATTTCCTACGGTAAAAAATATTCTTCCTGTTGCAAGGTACTCCGGTGATGTAAGTTTTTCTACCGCTTCCTCATAAGTTGCTCCGGACTTCTTTAATTTTGCCGCTTCTATTACAAAAAGCCACTGCAATACAGTCGCACCGAGCGAGTTAATAACCGTAATCTTTGCATCGGGATATTCTTCACAAACAATCTCTTTTGCATTGCACGCTGAATTGTATGAACCGCTTAAAGATGTCGTAATACATACACAAATAACAGCTCTGCCCTCTTTCACATGAGGAGTAAAAGCATCCACATAATTCTGTACTGATGGCAGTGAAGTTTTAGGATACTGTTTTGGAAAATCAACCATTTTCCTGTAAACATCATCTATTGCAATTTCATCCACTTCCTTTTGATAATTTTTATCGTCAAATGATATATAAAAAGGTACAACTTCTATATCGTATTTTTCTCTTAAACTCTGCTTCAGGTCGCAAGAGCTGTCACTGATTATCTGATAATCCATGGCAAATCCTCCATATTCCGATTTGTTCAAATTATTTATTAAACGGTGCATCCGTCTTAATCATTTATTTAAATTCAAATCAATTTTGTGTCAATTTCCATCTCATGTAGTTTTCATTACTACATTGTACCATATTCATGACGATTGTCAACCGATTAAGTCCTATTATTGTTCAAATCTGCTTCCGCATTTTGGACATATGTTACCCTTTGTAAATACGTGGCCGCAGCGGTAACAGCACTTCACCTCATGCTCCTGCTTTGACATATATTCAATACTTCTTGATTCCGGTTTCATTTTCAGATAATCAACAAAACCATCAAGTACCTCTGCCATGTTTTTTTCATCGTTCTTATTAAGTGTACACGGCATTTTTACATTTCCTTTTGAAGAATGCTCAATCATAAGACCTTTCTTTTCTGAAAATACCCTATTTATATTTTTCACCTCTATAGAACCTGATTTTATAAGTCCCTTGTAAAATACATGGTCAGGTGTAATTATAAATCCCTCTTTTCCGCTTCCAAACATTGATGAATCACATATGACAACCGGATACTCATATGTGCCTGTCGCATAAGCGTATGTGCTTACTGCAACCTTTATAAACGAAATTTCCTTATCACCTTTATCTTCCTCTCTCATTTTCCTGATGTCATAAAAATGAAGCTTTGACATGTCTGATATTTTTCCGTCAAGGTCACGTTTAAGTTTTTTTACAAGAAGCTCACATTCCTCCGTTTTTAGTGCCGTAAGTTTCTTGTCTATAAGCTGGAGCATATTTGATTTGAGTTCAGGCAGAAAAATTCCTTTTTCAATTTCTTTAAGCGCCTTAACGCCCTCATCAAATGTTATATTATCGGGATTTGGACATATTCCTCTGAGTTTTGCCTCATCAATCGCATAAACACGCTTTCTAAGTCCCTCCACAAATCTGTCAGAATTACGTTTCTCGTACTCTCCGTTTTTTATTTTCTCCATCATTTCCAGCAAATCATTCCTGTTATCTCTGTCAACACTGCCCACAAGCTTATTTAATTCATCAAACTCAACTTTATCACGTTTTGTATCAACAATTTTTATATATGGACTGACATCTATCTGCGTATATGTCATAAGTTTTTCTTTTGTTCTTTTATATCTGTCAAAATTTATATTTCCCGGAAGATGTGAAAGCATATATTCTATTTCTCTTTTTGCTGCCGCCTTGCAAAGCTTTGTCAGCACTTCAATATAATGATTTTTCTCCTGCTCACTTCCGTTTGATGCCCTAACTTTCTTAATATTCTCCACTATGTCTGAATACTTTGCTGTCCTGCTCTCATCTGTTATCCTGTCAAAAAATGATGCCCTGTTGTCTGCCGCTTTGTTGTCTGCCGCTTTGCTGTCTGCCGCTTTGCTGTCTGCCGCTTTGCTGTCTGCCGGCTTTTTATCATTTACTTTAGACTCCTTTTTAGCAGACTCACCGTTTTTTATATTTTCCTCTTTTTGATTTTGCTCTGTTCTTTTTATTTCAGTTGCGTTATCTTCATGACTGTCATTTTCTTTTATTGTTTCGTTTTCTTTTATTGTTTCGTTTTCCTTTGTTTCTTCAATTTCTTTATTATCACGTTTACAATTATCCTTTATTATCTCATTTTCCCTAATGTTTTCTTTATCACATTCTTTTATCGTTTTATTTTCTGTTCCTGATACTGATTTTTTTTCACTGACGGTTTTACTTTCCTCAGTATCTTTATTTTTTAAATCAGGCTCAGACAATGTTTTACTTTCCTTTTTCTTAGCATTTCTTCCGAAAAATATACCCTTGCCTTTACTTTTTTCTGTATTCTCTTCTGATAAACCTTCTCCGGCAAACGAATTATCATCCTTTACCTCTTCATTTTCCTCTTCATTTTCCTCTTTATCATCCTCCCTCTCATCGCTTCTTCTGCCAAACTCTCCCATTTTTTTATTTCGCATCTTTTCACGATACTCAAGTTCCTGCTCTATTATCGCAAGAAATCTCTCCTTTTCATAATCAGAAAAGAATCCTTCATCCATCTGGGCAAGTATCTGTTCAAGTTCCTCATCTGTCAAAAGCTCCATTTTTCTGCATCGCTCACTAAGTCTTTTTCCCAATGACGATACATTCTTTTCATAATCTGCCTCATACATATTAAAATTGCAGTTTCCCGTTTTTGCACCTTTTTTTCCTAAAAGCAGTACATAATCTCTTGCCGCATATTCATCATTGTCAAAATCAAGAACATATGCATCACCTTCTCTTAAAAGTTTCCCCGGCTTTGCTGTATAAAATTTTTTGCAGTTGTCACATGTATAAGCTCTTGTTATGTAAACACGCCCGTCATCAGTATCTATGACATTTTCTTTTCTCTGAGGATAGACAACCATATGCAGATGTTCCCCACAATCCGGACATTCATACGGAACCATGTAAAAATTATTTCCTATCCTGTGGGAATTTGTATATTTTTTATCAACATCTTCACGGTTAAACTGAAATTTTCCAGAACTCCATTTCATATTGTGCCACAAACCCGCACCTTTTCTTTCCTCTTCGACATTTATTCCGGCTGTATCTTCGTTGTCCTCATCTGCCCTGTTTATGCCTCCATCCTTTTTAACATTATTTTCTGTTTCGTTTCTACCGCTACCCTCTTTAGTATTTTTTTCTGTCTCGTTTTTACCGCTGCCCTCTTTTGGTTTTTCGGCTTCATTCTTTATATCACGCTGTTTTTGTATGTAATCAATACACTTTTCCATTGCATCTTCAAATGTAATCTGAATACCGTTTATAAAAAATTTAAAACTTGTCTTTGTAAAATATGTCTCTACATCTATCTCTTTATAAATCTGCGAAAAAAGAGCAGCAAGAACCATGTAATCCTGCTCAACATTCAGTCCCTTTATAGCTCCCCACTTGCCAAACGGATATAAGAGCATATTTATAATATTGGTAATAAGTTTATTATTTCCCATTTCAAATGCATTTGCCATGTCAAAGTCCAATTCTTCAATATCCGAATAAACTCTTCTTGTCGCAAGTTCAAAATACATTGAGCGTACTCTTCCTACAAGTATCATAGTATTCTTTCGTATAATAATGTCCCCGTTCCACTCTACGCGCTCTCTCATCGCTGTTATTATTCTTTGGTAAACTTTAACAATCTCATAATTTGCCTTTATACAAACCATACCATCCCTCTTTTCTCTATCCAAAAAATTTTATACACTCCTAATATTACATCTGCTTTTGACCCTTGCATCATAATAATTTTTCAAGTTCCTTTGCAAGTCCGTCATAATCATTGCTGAACTCAGTAATAATATCGGCAACGGCTTTCACATCATCAGTCCCGTTGCACATGCAAACACCGACACCGCACTCGTCAACCATTTCAAGGTCATTTGTAGTATCTCCAAATGCAATAACTTTTGAAATATCATATCCATATTTTTCACAATAATATTTAATCCCATATACTTTTGACAACTCCGGGTGGACAAATTCAAACATATCAGTCTGTGATTTAAATGCACGATACTTTTCAGATTTATGTGCCTCATAAAATTTTTCCACATCACTCATTTTTTCAGGGGGCGTACTTAATACAAGTTTACTTTGAGGGGTTGTGACCTCTTTTCTCATATCACACAGATGAATCCCAAGAAAATTATTTTTCGCCGCCCTCTCAATAGTAGAATCGTTTCTTACCGCATAACAATCCCCTCCCTGATAAACATAGGGATTTAAATCAAAATGTTTATATGTATCAATTATCTCAAAAATTGTATTTACATCGAGTTTAAAAAAACCTCTTTCTTCTCCGTCAGAAACATCATAAAGTTCCGCCCCGTTTGACGCAACCATAAACTGTATAATGTCAGAAAGCCCTAAATTCTCTACAGTTCTCCTGACTCCAAGTATAGGACGCCCCGATGCAATGCCAATCTTCATTCCCTTTTCTTTCTGTCGCCGCAAAACATTTTTTGTATATTCACTCACTTCTTTATTGTCATTAAGAAGTGTACCATCCATATCCATAACTATTACATGTAAATCAGACATATTTTCAGCTCCATTTCATATATGTTTTTTAAAATAATTATATCATAAATATACAAAAAAAACTGACAGACTGTTTTTTAGCCTGCCGGTTTTTATAAATCTATTAATTTAATTCTTATATTATGATGTTGGGGTCAAAAACTATTTTGACCCTAACTAATGCCACGGATTGCTTCATTGCTGCGCAAGTCCGCCTGTCATTTCTTTTACATAATTATAGATATACTTTCCTGCTTCTTCTCCGTATTTTGCCACAATTTTTATGATTGCGCTTCCGACTATCGCACCGTCTGCTATCTTTGTATATTTATTTACCTGCTCCGGTGTGTTTATTCCAAACCCTACTGCTGCCGGTGTATCCGTAACTTCCTTTATTGATTTAACTATACTTTCAATATCAGTTTTTATCTCACTTCTGACACCTGTTACACCCATTGATGACACAACATAGATAAAGCCTTTTGCTTCTTTTGCAATCATCCGGATACGTTTTTCTGATGTAGGTGCTATCATTGAAATAAGATACATTCCGTATTTTTCCGCTATCGGTGCAAGTTCATTCTTTTCCTCGTATGGGATGTCAGGTATTATAAGTCCGTCTATTCCTACTTCCTGACATTTTGCACAGAATTTATCATAACCATACTTGTAAAGTGAGTTTGCATATCCCATAAATACAAGTGGTATGTCTGTTTTAGTACGAAGTGACTTTACCATTTCAAAAATTTTGTCTGTTGTGCATCCGCCTGAAAGCGATCTTATATTTGCATCCTGAATAACCGGTCCCTCTGCTATCGGATCTGAAAACGGTATTCCTATCTCAACAAGTGCTGCTCCTGCTTTCTCCATCTCAAGAATAAATTCCTCAGTTTTTTCAAGGTTTGGATCTCCTGCTGTTATAAAAGGTATAAATGCTTTTTTATTTTCAAATGCGTTACTTATTCTATTCATGTAAATCAATCCCCCTGTATCTTGCAATTGCTGCCACATCCTTATCGCCACGTCCTGAAAGGCAACATATTATTATCTGGTCTTTATCCATCTTTGGTGCTATCTTCATCACATGTGCTACCGCATGTGAACTCTCGATAGCTGCGATAATTCCCTCTTCTTTTGCAATATATTCAAATGCATTTACAGCTTCCTCGTCAGTTACAGGAACATACTCAGCTCTTCCTATATCTTTAAGGTATGCGTGCTCAGGGCCTACTCCCGGATAATCAAGTCCGGCTGAAATTGAGTAAACAGGTGCTATCTGTCCATACTCATCCTGACAGAAGTATGATTTCATTCCATGAAATATTCCTTCTGTACCTGTTGCCATTGTCGCAGCCGTTCTGTCAGTATCAACTCCAAGCCCTGCCGCTTCACACCCTATAAGCTTTACATCTTTGTCATTGATAAATTCATAGAACATTCCCATCGAATTACTTCCACCACCTACACAAGCCATTACGACATCAGGCAGTCTGCCTTCTTTTTCAAGTATCTGCGCTCTGGCTTCACGGCTTATAACACTCTGAAAATCTCTTACTATAGTAGGGAAAGGATGTGGTCCCATAACCGAACCGAGAACATAGAGAGTATCATCAACTCTGTTAGTCCACTCTCTCATACATTCGTTTACGGCATCTTTAAGAGTTTTTGTTCCTGTTTCAACAGGATGAACTTTTGCTCCAAGAAGTTCCATACGATATACGTTAAGTGCCTGACGAATTGTATCTTCTTTACCCATGTATATTTCACATTCAAGGTCAAGAAGTGCTGCTGCTGTCGCTGTTGCGACACCGTGCTGACCTGCACCTGTCTCTGCAATAATTCTTGTCTTGCCCATCTTCTTTGCAAGAAGTGCCTGGCCAAGTACATTGTTTATCTTGTGTGAACCGGTATGATTTAAATCTTCTCTTTTAAAATAAATCTTTGCTCCGCCTAAATCTCTTGTCATTTTCTCAGCATAATAGAGAAGTGACGGTCTGCCTGCATATTCTCTAAGAAGTGTATCAAGTTCTTTATTAAACTGCTCATCTTTCTTATAAAATTCATATGCTTCTTCAAGTTTTTGTATCTCATTCATAAGTGTTTCAGGTATATACTGCCCACCGTGAACACCAAATCTTCCTTTACTCATCCTTTTTATCCTCCATAATCTGACTGAATATTTCAGTCGGTTTTCATCATATCAATTTTAGACATGTCCTACTTTTATAAGTGATTTCAAAGTCTCTATACGGCTCTCCCCGGCACGCATCATCGCCTCACCGATAAGTACACCGTCAACCTTTCCCATGGCAAGCTCTCTAATCTCTTTCTCGCCTTTTATACCACTTTCAGAAACAAAAGTAATATCTTCAGGCACAAGATTTCTAAGTCTTAAGCTGTTGTTTATATCAACGGTAAAATTCCTTAAATCCCTGTTATTTACACCTATAAGTCTTGCTCCTGCCGCTACTGCTCTTTTTACTTCCTCTTCGTCATGGGTTTCAACAAGAGCACTAAGTCCCAGACTGTCTGCTATCTGCATATACTTTTTAAGGCTTTCATCATCAAGTATGGCACATATGAGCAATACCGCATCTGCACCGATAACCTTGGCTTCATATATCATATACTCATCAACAGTGAAATCTTTTCTTATAATAGGAATATTTACTTCTTCCCTTATTTCCTTTAAATACTCATTGCTTCCCATAAACCAGAATGGTTCGGTAAGTACCGATATGGCACTTGCACCGCCTTTTTCATATTCCTTTGCAATCTCGACATAAGGAAAATCTTCTGCTATAAGTCCCTTTGACGGTGAAGCTTTTTTCGCCTCACATATAAAAGAAAGACTTCCCTCTTTAATGGCATTTTCAAACGGAAATCCCGTATCAGCGTTAAGACTCTCGGCTTTTTGTTTCATCTCTTCAAGAGAAACTTTATTTTTTGCCTCGGCTACACGCTCCCTTGTCTTTGCCGCAATTTCTTCTAATATATTCAATGTTTTCTCCATTTCTGTTTTTGTCTGTTAAACACTTTCTAAGCATCTGTTTTCAATTAAAAAGTATGTCTTGTTTTCAGACTGTTTTATTTGTTGCTGTCAGCTATAAATTGTTCAAGTTTAGCTTTAGCCTTTCCACTCTTTATCATTTCCTTTGCCTTTTCAATTCCCTGTTCTATTGTAATTCCATCTGTTGCAATGTAGATTGCAGCTCCTGCATTTAAAAGAACCGCATCCATCTTTGGTCCTTCCACTCCATCTAAAATCTCTCTTGCTATCTGTGCATTTAATGCCGGCTCCCCACCGACAAGGTCATCTTTAGTGCAACGCTTAAATCCAAACTGCTCCGGTGTTATCTCATAATTTTTAAACTCACCGTCTCTATATTCACATACCTTTGTAGGTGCAGAAAGTGAAATTTCATCAAGACAATCCATTCCGTAAACAACCATAAGCTTTTTCAAACCTAAATTTTTAAGTACATGTGCAAGCGGTTCTACAATTTTTTCATCATATACACCCATAAGCTGCATATTTGCTCTTGCAGGGTTTGAAAGAGGTCCGAGTACATTAAACATTGTGCGGATTCCCATCTCTTTTCTTACTGCACCGACAAAACGCATTGCCGGATGATACTTCTGTGCAAACAGGAAACATATTCCGTCTTCTTTTAACAATTTTTCACTCTGATTTGGTTCAATATCAATCTTTACTCCGAGTGCTTCAAGACAATCAGCTGTTCCGCACTTGCTTGATGCAGCTCTGTTTCCATGCTTTGCGACATGAACACCTGCTGCCGCAGCCACTATTGCCGAAAGTGTTGATATATTAAATGAATTAGCTTTATCTCCGCCTGTTCCCACTATCTCAAGTGCATCTCCATCATTGTGAAAAGGTGTGCATTTTGATGACATTACCTTCGCTGCTGCTGTTATCTCGTCGATTGTCTCGCCCTTTATGCTGAGTGCTGTAAGGAATGATGCTTTCTGTGCGTCTGTTGCCTCTCCAGTCATGATTTCTTCCATTACCTGTGTCATTACTTCATCATTAAGATTTTCACCATTTACAAGTGTATTTATTGCCTCTTTAATCATAATAACCCTCCATTTTATTCAAAGAAATTTTTAAGCATTTTCATTCCATCAGGTGTCATTATTGATTCAGGATGAAACTGAACACCATATATCTCATAATCCCTGTGTTTTACAGCCATAACCTCTCCATCGTCGGTGACAGCCGTAACTGTAAGTTCATCAGGTATTGTATCTTTTTTTGCGATAAGAGAATGGTATCTCGCAACTTTTGCTCTTTCTCCTATTCCCTTAAAAATTTTACAGGTATCATCAAGCTTAACCTCTGACTGTTTGCCATGCATAAGTTTCGGTGCGTATGTAACCTCTGCCCCAAATGTCTCACATATTGCCTGATGACCAAGGCAGACACCAAGAATCGGAATCTTTCCCTTAAAATATTTTATAACATCCTCGCATATCCCTGCATCAGAAGGTTTTCCGGGTCCCGGCGATATAAGTATATGACTTGGTGCAAGCTTTTCTATTTCACTAACCGTCATCTCATCATTTCTTATCACCTTTATATCAGGATTTATAGTTCCCACAAACTGAAACAGATTGTAAGAAAAACTGTCATAATTATCTATAAGTAATATCATATAAACCTCCTTTTTTGCATACAAGAAAAAACACGCATATGTTTTTACATTTCTTCCTGTCCCATTGAAACAGCATTCATAACTGCTTTTGCTTTATTTATACATTCGTTATACTCACTCTCAGGTACGCTGTCTGCAACAATTCCTGCACCCGAACGTACAAAAACTTTTCCATTCTTTTTAAAAGCTGTTCTTATTGCTATACATGTATCAAGATTTCCCGTAAAATCTATATATCCTATCGCACCGCCGTAAATTCCGCGCTTATTGTTTTCAAGTTCGTTTATTATCTCCATCGCACGAATTTTTGGTGCTCCCGAAAGTGTTCCTGCCGGAAGTACGGCATCTACGGCATCAAGACTTGTTTTGTCGTCCCTTATCTCACCTTTTACTGTCGAACCGATATGCATTACATGTGAATATCTCAATATATCCATATAGTTTTCAACTTCGACAGTTCCAAATCTGCTTATCTTTCCTATATCATTTCTTCCGAGGTCAACAAGCATGTTATGTTCAGCTCTCTCTTTCTCATCACTGAGAAGTTTTTTTTCAAGCTCATCATCCTCTTCCTTAGTCTTTCCTCTCGGTTTTGTACCGGCAAGAGGAAATGTATGAAGAACTCCATCCTCAAGTTTTACCAAAGTTTCAGGAGAAGCACCTGCCACTTCTATGTCATCGCTGCTGAAGTAGAACATATACGGAGAAGGATTTATTGTTCTTAATACTCTGTATGCATTAAGCAGGCTTCCCTCATAATCTGCCTCCAGTCTGTTTGAAAGTACAACCTGGAAAATATCTCCTTCATATATATAATGCTTTGCTTTCTCAACCATCTCGCAATATTCTTTCTCAGTAAATAACGGTCTGAACTCAGATGTTATCTTTCCCGGATTAACGTCAACCATCTCTCCTGTTTTTATAAGTTCTATTATCTTATTTATCTCATCAACACATTTGTTATAATCTTCTTCTAAATTGTCAGTTTTTGCATTTGCTATAACAATTATCTTCTGGCTGAAATTGTCAAATGCTATAACTTTGTCAAAAAGCATCAAATCAACATCTTTAAAGCCTTCCTCATCATCTGCGTCAAGGTTTAACTTTGGCTCACTGTATTTTATGTAATCATATGAGAAATAACCTACAAGACCACCTGTAAATGTCGGAAGTTCTTTTATATTAGGACTTGTGTATTCTTTTAGAATCTCTTTTATCTTCTCACCTGGGTGTTTAACTTCGCTTATCTCAGTCTTTCCGTTCTTAACTTTCATCACCCCGTTAGTACATGTAATTTCCAACTTAGGGTCATATCCAAGAAATGTATATCTTCCCCATTTCTCCTGATTTTCCACGCTCTCCAACATATAACAGTGTGAACTTACACCTTTCAAAATACGAAGCACCTGCATCGGTGTTCTTATATCCGACATAATTTCCATGCTGATTGGTACAACTTTGTACCCCTTTGATAATTCTTTTGCTTCTTCAAATGTAATCATGCTTTTCCTCCTTAACAGCTTTCATTCAAGGTAATCAAAAAAGTCCTTGGATATTACTATTAAAAAAATAATAATATCCAAGGACGGTTATACAATAATAATACCGCGGTGCCACCTTGATTTATGGTCTGCCCACACTCTTAGCGAAATACTAACATATTCCCGGCAACTAACGCATGCCCTCACGTCATAGAATACTCGGAATAAAATTCCTTTGACTATGCCCTCAGTGGTCCATTTAATAAACAGCTTTCTGCGGGTTCTCAGCATCCCCTGCTCTCTGTAAGCGCCTCTTTTATTTTTATCTCCACATCAACGGTTTCAATTTATTTAACTTTTTAAAAGTATATACCCTTGTAAATTGATTTGTCAAGGATTTTTTATTTTGTACTCTTACATTATCTGTTTTCCATTAAAATATCCTGCCATATAAACTGCCATAAATGCCGTTGACAATATCACCGCAAGCCTGTAAAGCCTTTCATGCTGTTCAAAAAAATCACCTGCAATGATAAATATCGGAAGTGCACAAAGCATATATCTTCCACCGCTTATAAGGAAAGTCACTCCATAACAAACCATAGTATACACCCACAGATACGCCGTATACTTAAGCGGCTGTGTTTTAAGTGCATAAAACAATACCACAATAACAAGTATAACTATGATAACCTCCGGCATCCATATGCTCATTTTCATACTGTTTGTCGTACCTGCGTCTTTAAAATATTTCCACACATCTCCAAATCCTTTATAAAAAGATGTAACCTCATGATTCCAGTGATTTTTCTGGTATTCCTGAAACTTAAACGGATTTCCTTCTACTTTATAATTCAGATAAAAATATATCAGATTTCCTACAGGTATCAATAACAAATACATTCCCTTTGTAAACACCTCTTTAAAAAACAGAGCGATTTTTTTCTCTTTCAACATAATTACCGGTGAATATGTCTGCAGAAATTCAACACCGGCAACTCCTAAGAGTAGTATTCCCTGCACTCTGCAAAGCGAACAAAACAGACCTGTCAAACCCACAGCAAACCAATTGTGCTTTTTTATAAAATAGAAACCTATCGAAAGTGTTGCAAAAAACAGGCTTTCTGTCATCATTCCGCCAAAGAAAAAAGCAAATGGCCACACGCTCACAAGTGTAAGTGCCTTCTGTGCCGTTTTCTTTCCGTATTCCTCCGATATACAAATATAAAAGAATACTGCACCCACACAATATGCTACTGTCGAAAGTATGAGAAATGCAAGCTGCCAGTCTCTTATAATAAAATGAATTATTTTAAGAAGCCACGGGCAGAGTGGGAAAAATACGAGAAAAAGATGCTGTCCGTTTTCCACGCAGTCTGCATAGCCTTTACTCGCCAAATCAATATAATGCTGTGAATCCCATCTGTTCCAGCTTGACAAAAAATCAGAAAATGTAAAACCTGTCTCTTCTGAAAATATCATTGATATTACTACACCGACAATATAAATTCCTATTCTGAATAAAAGTGCATACAAAAATACTTTTACGATTTCTTCTTTTGTTGCTTTTTCACCCTTAGGCACAAAAGTATTTGCCAGTATATTGTTTCCTCCTGCAAGTTTCGTAATAAATGTTATCACCCACAAAATTGCAAAAAGTATCATCAATGACGTACATACAAAAACCATACTATTCCATTTCCCTCCATCTTCTAACCTCTTGTATTATCGCAGACAACACCCCTGCAGCTTATCTCTTTAGTATAATAACATCGTCCTTCTCGAACACAATCTTATGTACTTTAATAATTTCATCATAATCAGGTATGCTATATCCATATTCATATGGGCCTAATACAATATATTTTATATTATATTTATCTAAAAGTTTTTCTCTCTCAGACGGGTTTTCGTACATTATTTTTACATCTGCCTCATTTTGGGCATAATCAACACCATGGAAATAGAGAAATGTACCTGAACCGCAAACTATATTTCTTCCTGTGAGTGACGCTACCACATTATTGTGATTCGTTGCCGTAAGTATCATATCCTTAGGCTGTGTATTTTTTTCAATATATTCTGCCGCTTCGAGATATCCTTTACTGTAAAGTTCATATTCGGATACATACTCTCTTCCTAGTGTAAGTACGGCTCCAAATATTCCCACAAAGCCTGCTGCCGTTCCTGCTACTGCTGTTACCACTTTTATATTTATCTTTGCAAGAATATCAAACAGGAAATCTGAAACTGCTATACAAAAATAGAGATAACTTACAAGCATAAGCTTATTATTATCATATGTGTTTGGCTGGAATACTATAAATTCTGACATAAGCCACAGAAATGTAGGAGGAATTACAAGCCGAAGCTGCTTTCTATTGCCAAATGCATATACTAACAACATTCCTATAAACATAATTCCAAAATTTTTGACTGAAAACAGCAGATAGCTCTGTGTGTCATTAGCCCAATTGAAACTTCCCCTTGTAAATTGTTCCCCTGTCGCCTGACTAAATGTAAATTTGAATAATATAGGAAGAGCAAGCACAAGTACAATGACAAGAAAACTTCCCCAGCATTTCATGAGCTTTTTCAAATCCTCAGTCAGCTCTCCATTCTGTTTGATACTATGCACTACCTGATAAACAATAGCAACAATCAATACACCTATAACAATTATTCCTATGGCAAAAAGTGCATTTGCTGATAACGGATTTTGCGAAGTCTTTCTGCGGCTTATATATTCAAGTCCCAAAAGCACTCCGGCAAGAACAACTATACGCACCGGTACCGGAAACTGTTTATCACTTTTTTGCATCAATTCAAGTAAGACAAATCCTGCACAAAGTATTCCGAGTGCAAGAAACGAATGTGTGTGTATAAGCGGTAATCCTCCCGCAATCACACCTGCCACATAAAAATACTGTCTTTTTTCTTCCCTGACTGCTTTCGTGATAAGATACAAAATCGGAAACAGCATAGCCCAGCCAAATAATGTTGCTCTTTGCGGAATGAGCATATCAGCTATGACATTATGCCACATAATATTTTTATCAGTATAATTTGTCGGAGTCTGATAAAACTCCGTAAATATCCTCTTAAAATTCTGGCTTGCAAAACCTTTGTTTATAAAATATACAAATCCAAAACCACCATTCAAAAAGAAAAGTATATATGAAAGAAATGTCTTCTTTTTGTCAGAAAGTATATAATCCATAAGTGCATAGGCTCCAAACATTACCTGCATCAGTGCAAACAGCATCGGAAGAATGTATGCCCATTTAAGTGATGCACCAAATATATACACACTTGATGATATAGAGTCCGATAAAAACGGATATGCAAGCTTTGTTCCAGGAAGTATCGAATAATCAGGAGGAAATGTCTTCTGGTTCGCAATGCTTGTTATAAACCCCAAATGCATGTTCATGTCACCATAAGTACACTGGCCCGCATATACTGCACCATTCTTAAATGTAAGTACATGATGGCTCCACACCTTTACGGTATAACAGTAAAGCACAACGAAAACTGCCAGTACAGGTTTTTCCTTTATCGTTTTTATAATACGCTGCCAAAGATTTGTTTTCTCTGAATTGCCGTCTTTTCCTGACAATATATTATTCTGTGAAACTTCACTATTTTTACTAAAAAATCTTTTGTCAAAATATAATACTGCCACCAAAATAAGAACGAGCAGCATTAGTGCACTTATATGTGCTGCAAGCGTAAAATTCATCAGAAATGCCGTGAGCGTAGGCAGCCAGTGAATTAAAAAACTTCCCATAACACTGCCAAACAGTACTTTAAACCATCTGTTTTCCCTCTTAAAAACGGTAAATGCAATCAACACTCCTGCAAACTGATATAACAAAAAATATAATGTTCCCACTACATTCCCCAAAGCTGAACCTAACATCCTTCCCTCTCCTTATTTAGTCGTAGTAGAAACCGATTCTATTGCAACACTTCCGCCTCTTACTACTTCTATTCTGTTTATAAAAGTCTTATTAAACAGCTCTATTATATCATTTACTTTTCCCTCTGTCTCTACATATCTGACAATAACAGATTTTTTTCCGTAGTCAGCTATCTCAAGGTGGTCAAATGAATTAACTATTCTAAATATTTCAGTCTTATCTTTCTCAGTACAACTGTGTATTTTTATGTATAAAAGCTCTGTCTTTTGTATCGGAATATCAGAAAAATCCATTACCTTTATTACAACGACATTTCTGTTAAGCTGCTTTTTTACCTGTTCAAAAGTCACGTCATCCATAGTCATCTCTATTGTCATTCTTGAAACTGTAGGGTCTTCTGTCTCTCCTACCGTAAGTGTATCAAGGTTATAAGATTTACCCGCAAAAAGTCCGGAAATCTTTGCAAGAACTCCTATCTGATTTTCAACGTAAAGTGAAATGCAACGTTTTTTCATTTCCATATTACTATCATCCTTCCTATTTCTCTATTTTTTCTTATCTTTTATTATCAGTTAATATACAAACCATATTTTGTGAAATTATCATTAAATGCAATTGGATTGTGCAAATATAACGAATAATGTTAGCCGGCATTCTTGTCGCCGTCAGTACTTAGTCAGTGTCTTTTACTGACTTATGTACTGCTACGAGCGACAACATAGCGAGAGCGTGCCGGCGGTATTATTTGTTATATTTGCACAATCAACACAACATAAATCTAATTTTACAAATCTTAACAATCCATTATCATATCGTCAAGTGTCTTTCCTGTAGGCACCATAGGTGAAACATTTGCTTCTCTCTCTATAACACACTCAATAAGTGTAGGGCCTTTTTTAAACTCAAGTGCATAGTCAAATGCTTTCTTTATCTCTTCCTCTTTGGTTATTCTTATTCCCCTCGCCTCATAGCTCTCAGCAAGTTTTACAAAATCAGGTATATATTTCGGACAGCATTTATCTTTATTCATGCAGTCACGATTGCAGCTTTTTCTGTATGTAAGACATGTACTTGAATATCTCTTGTTGAAGAAAAGTTGCTGCCACTGTCTTACATTGCCAAGATACCCGTTATTAAATACCACAACGATGACAGGAAGTTCATAGACCATAGCTGTTGCAAATTCCTGAATATTCATCTGCATTCCACCGTCACCTGATATTGCAATAACAGGTCGCTCAGGATTTCCTATCTTTGCACCGATTGCAGCCGGAAATCCGTAACCCATTGTTCCAAGTCCGCCTGACGTTAGAAGCTGTCTGTGTGTCTCAATATCAAAAAACTGTGTTGTCCAAAGCTGGTTCTGTCCTACATCTGTACTTACAATAGGTCTTTCAAAATTATCATTTATATATTTTATAACCTTTTCAGGTGTAAGTCCCTCATATTTGTTCATATTTATAGGATACTTTTCTTTCCATTCAAGAGTCTGTGCCACCCATTTTTCTATCTTGAGCGGTGTGCCGTATTCTATAAGCTTTTCTATCGCCAGTTTTGCATCAGCAACTATAGGAATATCTACAACAATATTCTTTGAAATCGAAGCTGAATCAATATCTATATGAACAATTTTCGCACCTTTTGCAAACTCGCTTATCTTTCCTGTTATTCTGTCATTAAATCTTGTACCAATGGAAATAAGAAGATCACACTCACTTACCGCATGATTTGCCGCATAACTGCCATGTATTCCGATATTTCCAAGATATAATCTGTGTTTTGAAGGAATCGCACCTTTCCCCATGATAGTTGTTATAGCAGGTATACCTGTCATCTCAACGAGCTCTTTCATTTTTTCATTTGCTCCCGACAGATTTACACCTCCACCGAGCAAAAACAATGGCTTTTTTGCTTTTTTCATCATGCTCACGGCTTTTTTAATCTGACCTACATGAACACCTTCACTGGGTTTATATCCCCTTATATTTACATCCTCAGGATATTCTTCACTTCCCATCGCAACCTGTATATCTTTTGGAATATCAACAACTACAGGCCCCGGTCTTCCGGTTCGCGCAATATAAAAAGCTTCCTTGATAATTCTTCCAAGATCCTCTCTCTTTCTGACAGTTACACTATATTTACATATGCTGTTTGTTATACCTACGATATCAACTTCCTGAAACGCATCATTTCCCATAAGATTAAGCGGAACCTGTCCTGTAAAACATACAAGCGGAACACTGTCATAGTTTGCCGTTGCGATACCTGTAACAAGATTTGTCGCTCCCGGTCCACTCGTCACAAGACAAACACCGGTCTTTCCTGTTGATCTTGCATAGCCGTCTGCCGCATGTATAAGTGCCTGTTCATGTCTCGGAAGAATAACTTCAATGTCATCCTGGTCATACAAAGCGTCAAATAAATCAATTGCCTGACCTCCCGGATAACCAAAAAGAGTATCTACTCCTTCCTCTCTCAATGCTTTTACAAATAATTCAGTTCCCTTAATCATATTTAAACACCAAACCTTTCATAATAAATCTTCATTGTACACCGAAGTGTGCATTCAATGTAATAACAACAAAACCAGGAAACGAGAAGTTTCCTATAAAATAATAAAGCCCTAAACTGACAAATGTCAATTTAGGGCGAATATTTTCGTGGTACCACCTAATTTCAGATGAAATCTGCACTCTGCCGATACTCAGACTATAGTTTTATAAATCTATAAAACACATATCTTTTATATCGTTTTCCATATAACGTTGGAAAAATCCGTTGAAGCCTACTTGCACACAAAATAAATTCCGCTTTCAGTCCAAAGCTCAAAGGCTACTTCCATATACAAGACACAAGAACTTTCACCATCCGTTCCCTCTCTACAGAGTCTCTGATATATGTACTCCTCCTCGTCACAGCCATTCCTTTTATTATTTGATAATATGATGTTGGGGTCAAAAGATATTTTGCCCCCAACTAATGCCACGGATTGCTTAATTGAAAAAGATATTATCACAATCTTTTTTAGTTGTCAAGGTCATCATCAGGCTCTACAACTATTTTGACAGGCATTCCTTTCTGAGGATTATATCTTTTTTTAATCTTCGGAACAGCAGTCTGCATGTCAGAATCCTTTTTTATACCTGATAAATCCTTGTCAATATCTGTCTGATTCTCATCAGAGCTGTTGTTTTCAAGAGCTTTTACTGCCTCTCTCTCAAAACTGCTCTCATATTCTTCTTTTTTCTGTCTTCTTGTCTTGAATTCTTTTACAACTTCGGCTGACTCTGTTTCTTCGACTGTCTCCGTCTCTTCGACTGTCTCATTTTCTTCTTTAACAATTTCTTCCGGCTCTTCTTCAAGTGTCGCTGCTGCCTCTTCTGTGTCATCCTGTACTTTTTCAGACTCATCTTCATCTTTTGAAACTAAAGCCTGATTTTCTTTCTGACTTTCAACATTGTCACCGTCATTTTCAGCACTTTCTGAATCAGTTTTTTCAACATCTTCAATATCTTCTGAATCAGTTTTTTCGGCATTTTCAGTATCTTCTGAAACATCCTCACCGACGTCACTATTATCTTCCTGTTTTTCCTCTAAAGAATCATCCTTGTTTTCTCTTTCAGAGTTTTCTTCTCCAAGTTCTTCTGATAAATATTCTTCTTCCTCTAACGGTCCTTTCTTTATTGCAACAATAGCTGAAATCACTTTTACCGGAATTCCTGCAAACAGAACTGCCATAACCAGCAGTGTTACATAGTAACACTCAGGAAGAAACTTCTTTATCATAAACCATGAACCAAGGTCATCCCCGAGTATATTTTCTATAATCACCGGAACATATTGGTATATTGCTATAGGCAGTCCGATATGAACAACCACATCAACAATTGTTCTGATAATTCCGATACCTTTTTTTCTTGTATTTCTGTACCACCAGCTCATCATAAGAAATGGAACAAGCGATGCCAAAAATACAATAACGTACACTATGTCAAATTCAATATGCGGCATCATAACAGCTTTTGAATCAATTGTTCTTGCTTTTTCTCCTATTGCAAGACATATAACATTTGACATAAGTTCTTCAATAACATCATTTCCCGAAACCACATCCGATGTATCAAAGAGCATAGTAATTCCCAAATCCTGTCCCGGAACAAGAAATGCAGAAGATATATAACCGTCAATCGCGCCCGAAACATAATATACATCCTGTTTTCCTACTTTTGTCTTTATCCAGCCAAGACCTGATGTTCCTTTAGTGGCAAAAATTGTATTGCCGCAATCAGTACCATCAGCATATATTTTTTCTATCTGGTCATATGACAATGTCTTTCCTCCGGCTGCAAGAAACATGCTTAATACACTTCCCATGTCTTTTGCATCGGAAACAATTCCTGTCGCAGGCACCGCATCCCACTCATCATTATCTGTCTTTTCAGCTTTTTTGGCGATTGGCAGACCAAATAAATTGTCATGACCCAAAACAACATCTTTTCCCGACATATCATCAGTTGTGTACGTCGATTCAAGCTGTAAAGGCTTCAAAATTTTATTCTGAATATAATCTGAATAACTGTCACCCGAAACCTCCTCGATAATCTTTCCTAAAATCGCATAGTTTATTCTTGCTTCCTGATACTCTCCTTTTTTGCCAAGAGGTTCCGGAATATTTTCTGATTCTATTTTCTGAGTTGTTGTATATCCGCTTGTCTGCTTTAAGAGTTCCTCAACCGTTATGTCAGGCACATTCCCTGAACCTGATATAACATCTACAATATTTGTGTCAAGCGAAATCTTATTTGAATCAATCAATTGTAAAATTGAGATAGATGTAAATATTTTACTCAATGAACCTATTTTCAAATCTGAATTTGTTTCGGGGACATCTCCAAAAGAAGCACTGTACACTTCTTTCCCCGAAGTTACTATAGATATCTCTCCACCGGGAATTTTTGCATTGGAAAGCTGTCCGATAATATACTTTTCGATATCATTCTCATGATAACTCGCTGCAAATGCATTGCCGGCAAATGACAACGACAATATTAATGCCAAAACAACCGATAAAAACCTTTTTTTCATAGTATCTCTAATCCTCCATGCCGATTTTTCTTTCTGTACGTTATATCCGTTTTATCTTTGCAAATTTCTTTTGCACAATAATCGAATACTCAATTTTTTCAATGAAAAAACTTCTTTTTATTCTATCACAGTTTTTTACATTTGTAAAAAGAAAACTCCGTATACACTAAAAATGTATACGGAGTCTCCTGCCGCTTTTAATCTATATTCATATCTTCTTAATACTATCTTTCAAAATATATTATGCTGCAACAACGTCCCCTAATTCACGAATAATCTGGCTTGCTTCGTTTGGTTCACAGTTTCCTGTCATCCACATGCTGTTTCTGAGATCCATAGTCATAATACCAAGTAATGACTTTGCATCTACACAATAGCTTCCACAATACAGATTGAAATCAGCGTCATACTTTGAGAGAATGTGAACAAATTTGTTTACATCAGTTACATCATTAAACTTAATGTTAATCTTGTTCATAATAAACACTCCTTTTCATAATACAAAAAACTTTTAACAGCTTTCACGCTACTATACCACCATTGAGTGTTTAAATATATACTTTTTTTAATGAATTTACTACATTTTCTACTCTGCTTTTTCATTTTCTCCCATTTTGATGCTTTTTTCGATATCTAGCTGGCGTTATTCCATTCTTTCTTTGAAAATAAACACTAAATCTGCTCTGAGAGCTGAATGCACAATAACTGCTTATTTCCTGCAAAGAATAATCCGTATACTTCAAAAGATACTCACTGGATTTTATCTTTTCGTCAATTATATATTGTTTTAAGGTTACTCCTTCAAACTGACTAAACTGTTCTGAAAGATAATTCGGTGACACACCTATATATTTTGCTATGTCTCTCACCATAAGAGGCTCATGTATATGCGCAAATATATAATCTTTAACCTGATGTATCAATGGATTATTTATATCGTTATTGTTCAGGTTACGAACATCTCTTGTAAAATTATATTCGGCTTCTCTTACAAGGTGCTCAATTTTTATCGGATCATCCAGTTCTTCCTCAAGATATCTGATGTATCCGTCTGCCATTGAAAATGCCGCTTCTGCATTTATGCCGCCCTCTATAGCACATCTCGAGGCACATGTAATAACTCCTATAGCAATATTTTTCAAGCTTCTCACCTGATCTTCAGCAAGTTTTCCAAGCTCTCCCGGATAAACTTCATCTATACTCTCTTTAAGTCCTTTGAGATCTCCTCGCCTTATGCTGTCATGTTCTCTTAGTTCCTGTGCATATGGATTGTGAGTACTGCCGTTCTCCTGATATTCAAATATGCTTTCTGTAACATAAACCTCCACCGATTTATCTAAGCTTATGTTATTTTTCCACAAATCATACTTTCCAATCTTTTTTCCGGTAAGCTCATTCCATATAAGAATAACCGCCGATGTATAGGTTCCTTTTGAGCATACACGTATATCTGAACCTTTGTTTTCAAATGAAGAAAACATTGCCGTCTTTCCTATAACTATAAACTCAGATTCATCCTCATTCCACATAGCACACACCACAATACCTGTATCTACAACAACTATGTACGGAAAATCTTTTCCTGCTTCCTTAACTATCTGTGAATAGAGCATAATATCCTCTTTTCTCGAATCCGAAAGCTGTTCTATAAGTATTCCATTTTCATCAAATATTGCAATATGAGCATTTAATATAGGTAACATATGTGTCAGGAAAAATTTATCTTTCATATAAAACAGTCCTATTATCTATAATACTAAATATTGTTTGCCAATGCTGCTGTAATAATAGCCATAGAATATACTTCCGATGCATTGCAGCCTCTTGACAAATCATTTACAGGAGCATTAAGTCCAAGTAATATCGGACCATATGCCTCAAAGTTACCCATACGCTGTGCAATCTTATATCCGATATTTCCTGCATTTATATCAGGGAATATAAATGTATTTGCATGACCTGCAACGTTTGAGTCAGGGCATTTTGTTCTTGCAACTCTAGGTGATACTGCCGCATCAAACTGAAGTTCTCCATCTATAGGAAGATCCGGATATTTCTCCTTTGCTTTGCGTGCAGCATTGCACATCTTGTCTACATCCTCTCCCTTTCCGGAACCATGTGTAGAATAGCTCAGAAAAGCTACCTGTGGATCAACGCCAAAAATCTTTGCACATTTTGAAGCTTCCCCTGCTATCTCGACAAGTTCATCCTCTGATGGTTTAATGTTGATTGCACAGTCACCCATAGCAATAACTTCATTCTCACCTGTAGCGCTTGGTCTTACAAGTATAAAGCATGAAGAAACAATACTATGTCCGGGTTTAGTCTTTATTATCTGAAGTGCCGGACGAACAGTATCTGCTGTTGAATATGTTGCGCCTCCCAAAAGTGAATCTGCAACTCCCATCTTTACAAGCATAGTTCCAAAATAATTTGCCTGTGAAAGAACCTGTCTTGCTTTTTCAGGTGTCATGCCCTTTTTCTTTCTGAGCTCACAAAGTATTTCAACCATCTCATCCATTTTTTCATATTTTTCAGGATCTATAATTTCAGCTCCACGAATATTAAATCCGCTTTCCTCTGCTGCATTCATAATCTTTTCTTCATTGCCGATAAGAATAGGATGAAGGAAATTGCTCGCAAGCAATCGTGATGACGCTTCAAGGATACGCGAATCTTCACCTTCCGTAAAAACGATTTTCTTTGGACTCTTTTTTAAAATGCCTATCAACTGACCAAAACCAAACATCTAATCATCTCCATTTCTAAATTTTATGTTTATTTTTAAACACCACGCCTATTTTCGTATACTTTTATAAAAAAGTCAATATAAACAATACGAATTTGATAAAATTTCGCTATAGAAATATGATATACTTTAATAACGAAAACTGATGCCACGGATTGTTCCCTTGCATCACTAAATAAACCAACAAGAAATGAGGGGTACTATGACTTCACAATTACCTGATATTATATCAGCCGAACAAAAAAATATGATATTTGAAAACATGTCTGACGGTGTAATAACTTTAGACTCCTCAGGCAGAATAACATACTGCAATTCTGCCTGCTGTAAAATACTTAAAATATCAGCAATATCTGATATTTTAGGACAATCCTTTCCGGAACTCTTTTTACAGAACAAAAAAAACAGAGCCTTCAACAAACTTTTTCGTGACAGCATGGAAAAGCATAAAGTTTTCCCAAAAACACCTGTAAGATACCGTTTTGGAAAGGAAAAAGAACTTCACCACTTTAATATTGATATAAGTCTTTTAAATCCGCCAAAAAACGAAATATTCAATCCCGATTCACCATATAAAAATCCCAATACAGCGTTCAATGGCATGGTCATTCTCATTGAGGATGATACTGACAGATTTAATCTAAGACAACACGAACATGATTGTGCATTCATATTTGCAGGTCTTATCTTATGTATAAGCGTTTTTTTGATGTCATGGAGCCTTATGCGTTTTACACTGCATATATACCTTAAATCATCAGTCTATACACAAATAATAGAATTTATAACTTTCCTGCTCTTTTTGGAAATTGTGTTCCTGACAAGCTTTTCAATGCGTGATATAGGTCTAATCCCCAAAATATCGACATTGAAAAAAAATATTATAGAGACTGTCGTGACGGCGTTGATTGCCTGTTGTGTTCTCCTTCTGAGCAAAGCGGTTCTGTCATTGCTTGGATATCAGATAAAAGCCTACTATATCGGCGGCTCACTTCACGGAGCATACACATATATATTCACGGCATTTGTTCAGGAATTTCTGGCACGTGGCGTAATACAGACAAGTGTAAAATCATTGATGAAAGTAAGATTTCAAAATTTTTTCAGTATTTTCCTTACATCTCTGCTCTTTTCACTTATGCATATGCCTTTCGGATTTTATTTTATGTTCGGTGCATTCATGCTAAGCCTCGCCTTAGGTTATATATATGAACGCCAGCAGAATATATGGGGATGCGTAATTCTTCACTGGTGCTGCGGCTACCTTGCCATGTGCCTCTATTTCTAAAAGATTACAAAATAGATTTGTTATTCATGCCGCCGGATGATATAATTTTAGCAACATATTTTTAAAACTATGGAGGTCGTATATGAATAATAAAATTTTTTTCCCGCAGGTAAATGGTATACTTCACGGTTCGGATTATAATCCTGACCAATGGCTTGACAGACCGGATATTCTTGAAAAAGACATCGAACTCATGAAAAAAGCCAAAATGACAAGCATGTCTCTCGGCATATTCTCATGGTCAGCTTATGAACCTACAGAGGGCGAATTTCATATGGATTGGCTCAAAGACATAATGGATAAGTTATATGAAAACGGAATTTATACAATTCTTGCCACACCATCAGGTGCCCGTCCTGCATGGCTCGATGAAAAATATCCTGAATGTATGCGTGTAGGAGCAGACGACCACCGTGCACATCACGGTGTACGCCACAATCACTGCATGTCATCACCAAAATTCAGAGAAAAAACCGGTATTATAATAAACAAAATAATTGACACCGTTGGAAAACACCCAGGGCTTGCAATGTGGCATTTATCTAATGAATTTGGCGGAGAATGTTTCTGTCCGCTGTGCAAAAAGAAATTTCAGGACTATCTTGCCAATAAATTTGATAACGATATAAATAAGCTTAACAAAGCATGGTGGACAGGTTTTTGGAGCCACACATACAATGATTTTTCACAAATCGAACCACCTTATTTAAATGGTGAATTCAGCGTTATGGGATTAAACCTTGAATGGAAACGATTTACTACATGGAACACTACAGATTATATGAAATCTGAAATTGACATCATAAGAAAAAGAACTCCAAATATTCCTATAACCACCAATTTCATGCAGCTTTTTCCGGGGCTTGACTATCGCGTAATGGCAAAAGAACTGGATGTTATCTCCTGGGATTCATACCCGATATTTCATAATAATTATGAGACAATGGCAGATACCATGGCGCATAACTCTTTTGACCATGCAGTTATGCGTTCCTTAAAAAAGAATCAGCCGTTCATGCTTATGGAATGTGCACCGGGACTCGTAAACTGGCATGAATACAATAAACTCAAACGCCCGGGAGTACACAAACTGTTCAGCGCACAAGCTGTGGCATGCGGTTCTGATACAGTACAGTACTTCCAGTGGAGAAAAAGCCGCGGCTCCTTTGAACAATATCATGGAGCAGTTGTAGACCACCTCGGTACTGATGATACAAGAATTTTTAAAGAAGTGGCCGAAGTCGGTGCCATGCTCGACAGTCTCTCAAATGTGAAAGGCACAATTGTCAAACCAAAAGCTGCTCTTATATTTGACTGGGATAACATGTGGGCAATTGATAATATGCGTGGTCTTTCAGATAAAACTAAAAATTACGCAAAAACATGTATACAAATATATCATGAATTTTTAAAACTCGGAATAGATATGAATGTTGTCGCATCTGATGATAACCTGGATGACTATAATGTTGTCATCGCTCCAATGCTTTATATGCTTAGGCCAGGCGCATCAGACAATCTCAAGGCATTTGTAAAACGTGGTGGACAGCTTATGGCAACATATCTTACAGGCTATGTGGATGACAATACTCTTTGCTATCTCGGAGGTTTCCCGGGTGACGGACTAAGTGAACTTTTTGGCGTTATAAGTGAAGAAATTGATACATATTATGACAGTGATGAAAATTCTGCAACATTCACAGACGGTCATAAAGCAATAATTCATGACTACGCTGAAATACTGCGTGTATCTGATACCGATATTCTCGCCAAATATGATAAAGACTTTTATGCCGGAACACCTGCAATAACATGCAAAAACTTTGGAAAAGGAAAAGCATATTATGTTGGTGCCCGCATCGATATGGATTCAATGTCCGGTTTATTTAAGACAATGCTTAAAGAAACAAACACAACATATCTTACTCTTCCTGCCGGAATAGAATACCATAAACGAGAGGATGAAAGCGGTAAAGCAATCGAATTTTACCTCAATGTAACTGAAAACGAAATCACTTTTAATATGACTGACAATACACAGGTTACTTTAAAACCATATGGTGTAAAGATTGTATAAACTTGGCTTTATAGCTTAAATTTAACCTTATTTATACACCCCACATAATTTGCTCAGCCCAAAAAATATAAAACAACCGAATCTATAAGATAAACATATTTTAAATGAAAACTTATAAATCCGGTTGTTTTATAATATATGAATCATTATCAAATTATACTTTGCCAAAAAATAATTTCTATATGACTAATAAACACTATCAATCACTCTCACTTTTTGACTTCAATACAACTTCTTTTCCTTAAATTTTCAATTCCAGTAACCCTGCACAAATCTCTATTAGCCCTTATTTTTGTTTTTTAATTCCATGAATCTGAGCTCATCTTCCAATTCGCCCTTAACTCTGAATGCCTTAACTGTCTGATCAGAGGACATGTCAAGCATTTTTCCATACTTCATGGCATATGAACAAAATTCGATTTTTTCTTTAAGTTCCTTAATCTCCTGATAAATATCTGCCATAAGAATTACCTCCTGATCTTTATTTCTTGTCTAATTATGATACCACAAATTCAAAATAAATTAAACACAAAATTTCATTTTATTCTTTTAAACTTTTATATTTGTGTTGCACTTGCATTTTCTTTTTGATAATATTTATCAGTAACAAAATAATTTATTAGCTTTTTTACTGTATTTTATACTGACAGAAAAGAGGAAATAACATGAGTACAAAAATGAACCTTGGCGATTTAAAAGCAGGTGATAGTGCAAAAATAGTATCTGTAGGCGGAGAAGGTGCATTGCGGCAACACTTTCTTGATATGGGACTTATAAAAGGTACTACTCTATCACTCATAAAACTCGCACCTATGGGTGATCCGCTTGAATTGCAGCTTCACGGCTATGACTTAACTTTAAGGCTTGATGACGCAAAAAAAATTGAAATTGAACCTATTCTAACCGAAAAAACAGCTAAAAAATCAAAAGCACACAAATCAATCCCACACCCCGGTTTCGGTGAATACAACAAAGAACATAAAAGTGAACACCGTACACCTCTGCCTGATGATGAACTTCTGACCTTTGCATTAGTCGGCAATCAAAACTGCGGCAAAACAACACTTTTTAACAGGCTTACAGGTTCAAACCAGCATGTAGGCAACTTTCCCGGTGTAACAGTCGATAGAAAAGACGGTATGATAAAGGGACACAAAAATACCCTTATAACAGACCTCCCCGGTATATATTCAATGTCTCCCTACACAAGTGAAGAAATTGTCACCAGAGAATTTATCTTAAAAAACAAGCCAAAGGGAATCATAAATATTGTTGATGCCTCGAATATTGAACGAAATCTTTATCTGACTATGCAGCTTCTTGAACTCAATATTCCAATGGTCATAGCATTAAATATGATGGATGAAGTCAGAGAAAACGGCGGCTCCATACATATAAATGAAATTGAAAAACTACTCGGAGTTCCTGTAATTCCGATTTCCGCTGCCAAAAACGAAGGTATAGAAGAACTTGTCGATCATGCACTCCATGTAACAAAATATCAGGAGACACCTATAAGAACTGATTTCTGTTCCCCTGATGATAACGGGAGTGCTGTTCACGCATGCATTCACGGTATCATGCATCTTATAGAAGATAAGACTAAAAAAGCTCATATTCCGGTTCGTTTCGCAGCATCTAAACTTGCCGAAGGTGATTCTCTCATAAAAGAAGCTCTAAACCTTAGTGAAAAAGAATCAAATATATTAGAGCAGATAATACAACAAATGGAAGATGACAGAGGACTTGACCGTGCAGAAGCAATTGCCGATATGAGATTTCATTTTATATTAAAAACCTGTGCTGAAACAGTTGTCAAACCACACGAAAGCAAGGAACATACGCGAAGCCGCAATATTGACAAAATACTGACCGGAAAATATACCGCAATTCCAAGCTTTGCAATTATCATGGCACTTGTTTTTTATCTTACATTTAATGTCATAGGTGCTGCGCTTTCAAATCTTCTTGAAACAGGCATCGAATTTTTAACAAATACTGTCGATAATGCACTCACAGCATTCCATGTAAACACAGTGCTTCACTCACTTATTATTGATGGCATTTTTAATGGCGTAGGAAGCGTATTAAGCTTTCTTCCTATTATAGTAACATTATTTTTATTTTTGTCTCTGCTTGAAGATAGCGGATATATGGCTCGAGTAGCTTTCATCATGGATAAACTTCTGAGAAAAATAGGTTTATCAGGAAGGAGTATTGTTCCAATGCTTATAGGTTTTGGATGTACTGTTCCCGGTGTAATGGCAAGTCGTACACTTTCTTCGGAACGTGACCGAAAAATGACTATACTCCTTACTCCTTTTATGAGCTGTTCCGCAAAATTGCCTATATATGCATTTTTTGCAACAGCATTTTTCCCGGACACTGCTGCTCTTGTCATGATACTGCTCTATTTTGTTGGTATACTGTTTGCCATTGCTGCTGCTTTAATATTCCGGCGAACTCTCTTTAAAGGAGAGCCTGTTCCTTTTGTTATGGAGCTTCCAAACTACCGTATGCCCGGTATAAAAAACGTAGCACAACTTTTGTGGGAAAAATCCAAAGACTTTCTCCAAAAAGCGTTTACCATAATTTTCCTTGCTACGATTATTATATGGATATTGCAAAATTTTGATTTCAGATTCAATGTAGTAGACGATTCAAAATCAAGCATCCTAGCTTCAATTGCAGGTGTTATAGCTCCTGTCTTTTCACCTGCCGGATTTGGAGACTGGCGTATTTGTACAGCTCTTATATGCGGATTTATGGCTAAGGAAAGCGTTGTATCAACACTTTCAGTGCTTATACCGAAAACATCCTTTCTGCTTGGAATCATCTCTCCCGTTAACGCAATGGCACTTCTCGTATTCTGCCTTTTATATACACCTTGCGTTGCAGCCATCGCATCAATAAAACGTGAACTTGGCGGAAAATGGGCACTACTTGTTATATTATTGCAATGCACTATTGCATGGCTGGCAGCCGTTGTTGTAAACATTGTCGGTGGCATAATATTTTAAAAAAAATGAAAATATATTTATACGACAAGTATATTCCTAAGCCGTAACAGTAGTAAATTTATTTATTTGAATTTATTTAAAATAAAAATAGCAGGATTTGTTTAGAAACTTAACATCCTAAACAGATTCTGCCTATCTTTCCAACGTCTGCTGCACCTTTAAATTCAAATTTTGCCGTAAAACTGTTATTGAACATTATAAACAGCTCTGAATCCGGAAATAACTCCATAAATCCCGGTGTCTGAATAGCAAAATACTGAATTTTAGAATACGGCATTGTAGCGTATGATTTTCTCTTCCCTGTAATTCCCTGCACATCAATAGAGATAATTCTCTTATTGGTAAATATCAACTGGTCACGTATAGTTTTAAAAGCAAATTCTATCTGCTCTCCCGCTATCAATAAACCTTACTGTAATATCCCCTTCCATTAAATTCTATAATTCCATTATCTCTTAATATTTGCAATTGTTGCCTTATTTTTTCCTTTACATGATGATTTTCGGGATGCTTTACTGCGAGCATTTCTTCAAATTTATACACCTGATTAAGCGTAAAATCTCTGCTTCCAATCATATTAACACAGTTCAAAACATCTAAAGTCCACCCTCTTGCATCCATTTTACTGCCACGTAAAAACTCTGTTCTATGTACTTTTTCAATTATCTTTTCTATAGGCAGCTCTTTCTCGTTCTGTACAATATAAATCCTTCCTTCATTTGGAATTCGCCTTAACAAAATATTACATCCTGTCCAACCTGCACGCATTGCTGTACCTGACAATGGTTTTCTCTTTTCTATTACCTCTGGCGAAAAAAAATATTTGGGTACCATAACAAGATTTTCAACTTGAAAATTACTTTTGTTATAATGCATAAAGAAAAAGTTTGGATTATTTACCGACATAATTCTTTCTATCATCGTATTATAGGCTCCATCATTAACCTTGTTACTAATTGAAGCTCCTTTACTTTTTAATTCATATTCTTCCTTACAACAAGGACAGAAAAAATCTGCAACTGGTCTATTATTTTTAAATTTTGTAATATATTCGTTTCCACAATAAGGACAAAACATATTGTTATTAAACCAATCTTCTGTTATCACCCGTATTTTCTGAGAATTACTCGCATACTGAACCGCTTTTTTTCTATTCATCCGTAAATTCAAAATTATCACTCCAATACTGTTTGATAAAAAATACCATCAAATCTATTCTTGATTTTTTCTATATTTTCTTTTAATATTTCTATCAAAATACAACTTCTTTTTTTATTTAATGCTGCTACACCAACAGCACCAATCTCATCCTGTCAACCATAACAGCTGCTTCCATATTATTCATTCCTATAGTCGCAACAACATCATCAGCATTAGTATATTTACCAACTTTATCAAAAAAAGGGGTTATTGTACTTTTTCCCGAGCAATTTGGTCCTGCTAATACAAGAATCATTGGTTTTCTATTCTGCATACTTTCTTTCCCCATTTGCATATTCTACATAAGCCCGTTTCTTTTCTTTGTCATAACCCGCTATAGGTTTCTTGCAAATCTTAGCTTTATTTATTGCTGCCTTAACAGCTTCAACCGCTCTTTCGTCCATTTCATTATCCGATTCTGTCAATGTACTTTTCTCTTCTTCTCTGGATACAACTTTTATAATTCTACCACTCTTTGTGCTTACAGTTGTCATATAAACATCTCTTCATTCTAATTAATACGAAAATAGCTTCTTAATTACACTTAATACTCAACTATTATAATATATTTTATCACACTTTATATAAATCACAATCACCGGCTTAGCCGGTGGTTTGCTTTGCGGCCTATAAGGCCTCTTTGCCGGCTCACCCGTTAACGGGTCAACATACTCTTTGATTGTCATCTGGTCATATTCCAAATCTTCTTGTAATTGATTTCGAATATATTCTTCTATTTTCTTTGCATTTTTTCCTACTGCATCAACATAATATCCTCTACACCAGAAATGTCTATTTCCATATTTATATTTTAAATTTGCATGTCTCTCAAATATCATCAATGTACTTTTTCCCTTTAGATATCCCATAAAATATGAAACACTCATTTTAGGTGGAATTTCGACAAGCAAATGAATATGATCTGGACATACTTCTCCTTCTATAATATTTACACCTTTTCTTTTACAAAGCATTATAATAATATCGCGAATATCTTCTCTTAACTTTCCATACGCTACCTTTCTTCTATACTTTGGTGCAAAAACTATATGATACGTACAATTCCATGTAGTATGTGATAAACTGTTATTGTTGTTCATACGGACAACTCCTTTGTTTTTAATGTGGTTGGCAGACCATCATTATTATAACAAAGGAGCTTATCATTGCACATCGCTTAAGCTCTTTCCACCACCCGCATAGCAGGTGGTTTATTTATTTGCTACATTCCATTTCTCCTCCAAGAGAAACTACATTTCGCAAAT
>NZ_DBLYGC010000024.1:0-42389 GCF_056818865.1 Butyribacter sp. | reverse complement strand
TAATTATAGATTATATCATTCTTCCAGCAGTTATTGTCGGATTAGGCTTTATATTGTATGGACAGTTCAAATACAATAAAGGAATTTTTTGAGAATCAGGGCGGTATAAAGATGGAATTGAACACAATATCAGGTTTGGCGATAGCGGGAGTTATCTGCTCCGTTGTCCTCTCAATGGGGGTACCGATTGCTTTGTTCATTGCAGGAAGGGTGAAGCTTAAGGCAAGGATTTCCTCGTTCTTTATCGGAGCAGGAACCTATCTGCTGTTTACCATGCTGTTGGAGCAGCAGTTGCATGTTCTTGTCATTCAGTTCTGCGGACTGAACGCACAGAGCAGGCCATGGCTTTACTATGTGTACGCGGCTTTTACAGCGGTTCTTGCATATGGGATTCATTTTATCGTGGACTTCTTTGCCGTGGCAGGTTCAGCGCTTCTTCCCATCTATGTGATTGAAATTGGTGTCTTTGTGATGGCAGCCGGAACTCTTGTTATGGCGCTGAAGATGGGAAGGATGGAAGAACTGTGAATTCCAGTTTTCTGCTATCATAAAACAGAATATATCTGACAGAACGCACCGTAGAAATACGGTGTTTTTTGTTACCCAAAACCCATAATTCAATACATAACCACAGGTTAGTACAAATAACTTATTAAGCAGAGTTTTCGCTGTGTTGTGGTGCATTGCCCAAAATATTTATCGAAAAGGAGAACAAAGAACTATGAAAATGATTGAAAATGAAATGAATGTAACTGTACCTCTTGAATAATTAGGCTTTATAGCGTAAAATAAAAAAGTACCCTGTTCAAAACGAGTGCGTTGTTAAAATGTTATATCATTTTTATAATGTATAGCTGGCATCTCTGTTTTATTTACATTTAGACCAGTGCAGGAGGAATGCGCGGCTGCAGGGTATTTTTTTGATGCAAAGAATGCACAGAAGTGAAAGTGAGGCTCAAAATGAGATTACATCCGATTATTACATCATTGCTTGAACAGGATATGTATAAATTTTCAATGGGACAGGCAATATATCATCAATTTTCCGATTATAAAACGACATGGACATTTAAATGCAGAAACGAGTATGTTTATTTTACGGAGGAAATGGTAGAAGAGATAAGGGAGCAGATTAAAAATTTCTGTAAGCTCAGATTTACAGAGGAAGAATTGGAATATTTAGACAATATAAAATGGATAAAAGGTTCATATGTTGATTTCCTTAGATTATGGCAGCCGAGGTATGAGGATTTTTCGATTACAACTGACGGAGACAGAGGACTTTCAATAGAGACAGCAGGGACATGGTTAAATACATCAATGTATGAGATACCGACACTTGCGATTGTGAATGAAGTATATTTTAGAATGGCATACGATTATGAAAGTCTGCTTAAAAGCTTTAAAGAGAGACTTCTTGAGAAAAAGTGGATGATTGAGAGTGGTGGTTACAAACTTGGCAATTATTCGGAATTTGGACTTCGCAGGAGACTTTCAGCAGAGGCACAGGAGTATGCTATCGAGGAATTAAACAGTGCCAAAACAAAAGAGTCGGTGTTTGTCGGAACGTCAAATGTGTATCTTGCAAAGAAGCATAAACTTACACCTGTCGGAACAATGGCACATGAATGGATTATGTGTTCAGGTCAGGGAAATAAAAAACATAACCCGGCATATTCAAACTGGTATGCACTTGATGCATGGGTAAAAGAGTACGGTGTGTTAAACGGAACGGCACTTACCGACACAATTACAACAGATTGTTTTTTGAGAGATTTCCAATTGACATATGCAACTCTTTTCAGTGGAGTGCGTCATGACAGCGGAGACCCTGTAGAATGGGGAGAAAAAATGATAGCCCACTATAAAAATCTAGGTATTGACCCGGAGATGAAAACACTTTTGTTTAGTGACAGTCTAGATTTTAAGCGTGCGGATATGATAAGAAAACATTTTGAAGGGAAAATAAAAGTTGCATTTGGAATAGGAACTTACATTTCAAACGATACGGATGTTGATGCACTTAATATTGTTATGAAAGTTACAAAGTGCAATGCGACAGATGTTGCAAAAATATCTGATACTCATGGAAAAGAAATGTGCCAGAATCCGGAATATGTCGATTATCTGCAAAGATGTATTGATTGGAGAATGAAAAACGAGTAAAAAGACAGAAAAGTGTGCAAAATAAATTTATGTGTTAAGCAGTTAAGCCATAACCACACAAGAAAAAAAAATACAAAAATATAATGATAAAAAGTATCAATATACATTCTTGACAAGATACCCCCACAAGGTATATATTATGAAAAACGTGATATATACCTTGTGGGGGTATTGTGTTATTGTTTTAAATAAAAACCGGAAATTTACAAACATTTTGAAAGGAATGGTGATTTATTATATATGGAACAAAATCAGATAGCTGGGGATAATGATATTGAAATGCCTGATATTGCCGATACTTCAGAAAAAAAATGCTGTTGCTGCGGCAATACAAAAAAAACTGAGCGTGCCCAGACGGACAAAAAGAAACTTATGAACCGCCTTAGCCGTATTGAAGGGCAGATTCGTGGAATTAAGAAAATGATTGAAAATGATGCTTATTGTAATGACATACTTATACAATCAGCAGCTGTGAGTGCGGCGGTAAACGCATTTAACAGGGAACTCTTGTCAAATCATATTCATTCTTGTGTTGTAAGAGACATAAGAGAGGGAAATGACGAGGTTGTAGATGAGCTGATGGGGACATTGCAGAAGCTTATGAAATAAATAGTTTGAAAAATTATGGGAAATGGAGGATAAAATGGAACAGTTTAAAGTTGCGGGAATGCACTGTGCTGCCTGCAGTGCCCGTGTAGAAAAAGCCGTTTTGAAAGTGCCCGGTGTGACTTCATGTGCAGTCAGCCTTTTGACAAATTCAATGGGTGTTGAAGGTGATGCGGATGCACAGACTATTATATCTGCTGTAAAACGGGCGGGATATGGAGCGTCATTGAAGGGTGAAAATGAAAGCTCAGAGGCGGCAGAGGCAGGACTTGAAGATACGGATACGCCTGTACTTAGAAAACGTCTTATAGCTTCGATAGTTTTTTTAGTTGTTTTAATGTATTTTTCTATGGGACATATGATGTGGGGCTGGCCGCTTCCTAAGTGGTTTGATGGAAATCATGTTGCTATGGGACTTTTACAAATGATTCTTGCGGCGATTATTATGATAATAAACCAGCATTTTTTTATAAATGGTTTTAAAGGTCTTATAAATCGTTCGCCTAATATGGATACGCTTGTAGCACTGGGCTCAATGGCATCGTTTGTGTGGAGTGTGTATGTATTATTTGCCATGACGGGAGCACAGGCTGCTGGGGATGAGAAAGCTGTCATGGATTATATGATGGATTTTTATTTTGAGTCTGCGGCAATGATTCTTACACTTATAACAGTGGGAAAAATGCTTGAAGCACATTCTAAGGGAAAAACAACAGATGCACTCAAGGGGCTTATGGACCTTGCACCTAAAACGGCAGTAATAGTAAAAGATGGCGAGGAAAAAACTGTTGCTGTAAAGCGTGTGAAAAAAGGAGATATTTTTGTTGTTAAACCGGGTGAGAGTATTCCTGTAGACGGGGTTATAACAGAAGGCGGCAGTGCCGTAAATGAATCCGCACTTACAGGTGAAAGCATTCCTGTAGACAAAGAAGTCGGAGATATGGTATCGGCGGCTACGATAAACCAGTCGGGATTTATTAAATGTGAGGCAACACGAGTTGGAGAAGATACAACATTATCACAGATTATAAAGATGGTTAGTGATGCGGCTGCAACAAAAGCTCCGATAGCAAAAATTGCCGACAAGGTATCAGGTGTATTTGTTCCTGTTGTCATTATTTTTGCAATCATAACGACAATCGTATGGCTTATAGCAGGAAAAGAAGTCGGTTATGCACTTGCCAGAGGTATTTCAGTGCTTGTTATCAGTTGCCCTTGTGCACTCGGACTTGCTACACCGGTTGCGATTATGGTAGGAAACGGTGTGGGAGCAAAAAACGGTATTTTGTTTAAGACGGCGGTTTCAATTGAAGAAACGGGCAGGATAAAAATAGTTGCACTTGACAAAACAGGTACGATAACAAAGGGAGAACCTAGAGTAACAGATATAATTCCGATGAGAGAATATGATAACGAAACTTTGTTGAGACTGGCATATTCTCTTGAGATAAAAAGCGAACATCCGTTGGCAAAGGCTATTGTTAATGAGGCGGAATGCAGAAATATAAAAGCAGATGCTTTAGAAGATTTCAAAGTGCTTCCTGGAAATGGTCTTACGGCATCATATAATGGAAACAGGATTACAGGAGGAAGTTTTAAATTTATAAGTGAGCAGGCAGAAGTATCGGATGAATTTGGCAAAAGGGCAGAAAAGCTTGCAGAGGAAGGAAAAACACCGCTTCTTTTTATGCAGGATGATAAAGTGTGTGGTATTATAGCCGTAGCAGATATAATAAAAGAAGACAGTCCGGCAGCAATCAGAGATTTAAAAGATATGGGAATTAAGGTTGTCATGCTTACAGGTGACAACGAGAGAACTGCAAATGCAATAGGAGCACAGGCAGGAGTTGATGAGGTAATAGCAGGTGTTCTTCCTGATGGAAAAGAAAGTGTGATAAGAGAACTTATGAATCAGGGAAAAGTTGCAATGGTTGGAGACGGAATCAACGATGCACCGGCTCTTACGAGAGCCAACGTAGGAATTGCAATCGGTGCAGGTGCCGACATAGCTATGGATGCGGCAGATGTTGTTCTTATGAAGAGCAGATTAAGTGACGTTCCGGCAGCAATCAGACTCAGCAGATATACAATAAAAAATATTCATGAAAATCTGTTTTGGGCATTTATATATAATATTATCGGAATACCGCTTGCGGCAGGTGTCTGGATACCGATATTCGGCTGGACATTAAATCCGATGTTTGGTGCTCTGGCAATGAGTTTATCCAGCTTTTGCGTTGTGACAAATGCATTGAGGTTAAACTTTGTAAAGATAAAAAATTAAAACAATAGACATTCATTATCATAAATAAAATAGATATTTATTGATAATGATGCAGACAGGAGGAAAAAGCTATGATAAAGACAACAGTAGGAATTGATGGAATGATGTGTGGAATGTGTGAGAGCCATGTAAATGATGCTATAAGAAAATCATTTGATATAAAAAAGGTATCATCTTCACACAGCAAGAAGAAAACAGAAATAATTTCTGAGGAAGCAATAGATGAAGATAAGCTTCGTGCTGTTATAGACGAAACAGGATATACAGTATTATCGGTAGACTCAGAACCATACAAGAAAAAAGGATTTGGATTTTTTAAATAAAAAATGTTTATCTAAAAATCACAAAAATAAAAAATCATAAAGTAAAAGTGACGAAAAACAATGTTTGTTGCACTGTATGTATGAACAGTAATCAAATGCGTTTTTGGTCACTTTTTTCTCGTTTTGTGTCACTTTTTTTCTCGTTTGGTTGACATGTGAAAAGGGGTAAATTATAATAGTAGTATTAAGGTTCTCAGGGTGCAGTGCGCCTTTTGGATTAAAAAATATAAACAAATTTTGCATAGGCAAAGTGATTTTATAGGGAGGAAGAGTATATGAATCGAAAAAAGAAGAGTATGAGAAAGCGGATTTTGGCATGGGCACTGGCAGCCGGAATGGTTGTGTCAGGATACAGCGGAAATGGTTTTGTGATGACATCATTTGCGGCAGAGAGTGCGGCAGTTGAGACAGGGAAGTTCGGAAATAAGAGCGAGTTTACATATACAATAGAAAAGAATAAACTGACGATAAAAGGAAATGGGGATATGCCTAATTTTGACAGTGGGGCTGCTCCGTGGAAAAGCAGACTTTCATCGACAGGCAGTGATGGCATAAAAGTCATTGAAATAGATAAAGGAATTACTTCTATAGGAAAGAATTCCTTCAATGTTGCAAGTGGTTCAAGCATCAGCGAAAAGAATTCTGTCAGTGAGGTAATATTACCACCTACGCTTAGTGAGATTAAAAGTAAAGCATTTGCTAATTTGAAGAAACTTGACACAATTATCATAGGGACTTCAGGTACTATTGCAGTTGACGCATTTGAGGGTTCAAAGTCTCCTGCAAAATGGTGCTATCTCGGAGATGGTATTTGTCCGACAGATTTTGGTGGGATATCGTTACAGGATGAAAGTGGAACAAAGGATGTTACCATTACCATGACAAAACATTATTATGACAGTGAGGGTAAGGCAGAAAGCGGTAGTGCCACTACAGATAAATACATACCAAAAGATATAGCTGAGGGAACTTTTTATGATGGTACATCGTATAATATAAAAAATTTCCCGAGCGGAAAAGATAGTGAATATACATGGTATACTGATGAAAAGATGACAGGAACTGCATTTAAATATACGGATATTACACAAAATGGAGTGAGTCTTAACTTATACGGAAAGAAGAAAACCGTTTCGCCATCGACAGCATCGACTGCGACACCAGCACCGACTAAAGATCCGGTTTCTCCTAAACAGCAGCCGGTTATCGGAAATGTAACCTGTGTAGGAACAGTTTCACCTACAACGAGTTATGACAAGGTTACATTGACAAGAACAGACACTACGGTTCCGGGAACATTGAAGTTAAAGCCAACTGATTTTGGCAGAAGCGGAAGTAATCAGTGTGATTATGTATTTACACCGACAGACACAAGTAAATATGCGGAAGTTACAGGAAAAGTATGGGTAAATGTTGACAGAGATACATTGACATCTATAACTGCTGACGGAACTTTACAAAAAGGGACTTATAAATATGGAGAAAGTTTTGATATAAGTGGTTTGAAAGTAACAGCGCACTTCCAAAGCGGAAAGTCGAAGGATGTTACAAATTATATAAAGGCAACTGAACTGAAAGTTGGAACTACAAGTGTTGACATTTCATATACGTTTGACAGTGTTATGAAGAAAATTACATATACCGGATTTGTAGTTGGAAAGGGAGATATTCCTTCAGGAGCACCTAAAGATACTGAAGTGGATAATACAATAAAGACTGTAAGTGCGGCGGCAACTGCTGTTTTGGGTACAGGAAGCAGATGGCAGTTTGATTCAACAAAATTAAGCACAGTGATTCCGGCAGGCGGTAATGTTGAGGTTACGGCAACATACGGAGGAAGTGATGCTTCAAGCTATACAACTATAACGAAAACTGTCAAGATAAGCAGAAAGGCATGTGTCGAGGACAATAAGATTGTCTATACAGGAGCCGGAGAAAGTGCACCTACATGTACTACGGCAGGTGTAGGTCATACAGTGTGCAGCAAGTGCGGTGACGTTATGAGAACCAATATATCTGTAGCGGCATTGGGACACAATATAGAGTATGTGGCAGCAAAGAGTGCAACATGTGTAGAAAAAGGAAATGATGCTTATTATAAATGCAAAAATTGTGGAAAGACATATGTAGATTCAGCAGGAAAAACAGAAATTAAACCTAAAACATATGATGCATTAGGTCACAAATTTGACGGACAGACACCGACATACACTTGGTCATCAGACCATAAGAGGTGTGACGCTTCAATAACATGTAAAGTGTGCAATAATAAAGTGACAGAGACAGCACAGAGTGTTTGCACAACATTGCAGGAAGCTACATGTCAAAGTGAAGGTGAAGCACTTTATATGGCTGATTTTAAAAATACCGCATTCAGTGTACAGTTTGAATATGGAAAACTTCCAAGAACAGGTCATTTTCTTAAAAAGATAGAGAGAGTGGAGGCTACTGACACAACAGAAGGCAATATTGAATATTATGAATGTACAGTATGTCATAAGCTGTTTTATGACAGTACAGGTTCAATGGAGATTACTGATAAGTCAAGTATAGTAATTCAGCCTAGTGGAGTGACACCTACTTCGAAGCCGGCAGAGACAGCGACTCCAGCAGAGACACCAAAGCCGTCACAGGTTACGCCAAAGCCGGTTGATACAAGTGTCCGTGATACATCAGGGGCAATTTACAGGGTTACAAGCTCAGATTCAAAAAAACCGACAGTAGAGTACAAGAAAACAACGGCTGTTGTAGGGGGAAGTGTCAAGATAAAAAGTTCCGTAAAAGTATTGGGAATTACCTATAAAATTACTGCCATAGCTGCCAATACATTTAAGAACAACAAAAAAATCACAAGTGTGACAGTTGGAAGCAATGTAACTTCTATAGGAAAAAGTGCATTTGAAAAATGTAAAAAATTAAAGAGCATAACGCTGAGCAAGAATGTTGAAGATATTGGAAAAAATGCCTTTAAAAATTGTAAAAATTTGAACACGATTACTATTAAATCAACTAAACTTGATGTTGATGGTGTTAAGAAAGGTGCATTTAGCGGAATCGGCAAAAAAGTTGTTGTGAAAGTTCCTAAGAGTAAATACTCTGCATACAAAAAGTTATTAAGGGAAAAAGGTCTTAATAAAAAAGTCAAAATAAAGAAAATATAGAATATTTATATAAAGTGATTGTTAAAAAGCCGGACAATTAAGAAGAGATAATTGTTCGGCTTTTGTATAAGGGCAAGCGAGAGAGAATGTTGTAATTATTAAATTTATATATGAGAATGAAGGAGTGCTTTTATTATGAAAAAGATAAAAATTGTTTTTATGTCGGCAGCAAACAAAAAGTCTGATTATGGCTATGTGGTCAAGAAGATTGTATTAAAAAAGATAAAATAAAGGAATCTTAAAATGAGTAAAAAATATATTATAAAACAGATAGTCGAAGCAGATTTTGGATGTGAGGGACGACCGGATGGATATGTACCGATGGTAAGAGTCTATCTTGGTGATGAAAATGGTGTGGAATCTATAGTTGAAATGGAAGATGCCAAAATGTATGAACGGCAGCTTGATGAGGGTATGGAGGTTATAATAGGAAATGATGGGACATTGATGAATACATTAGAGAAAATGGAGGAATAGAATGTTAAATTCACTTACAAGGATGAAGCTTAAATTTTTATCTAATCATCCCAAGTTTGCATTTTTTGTTAAAAACATATTTTCAAGAAAGATAGAAGCCGGGACAATTATAGAGATAACGGTAAAAAGACCGGGGGAAAATCCGATTACTTCAAATATGAAAGTGACAGAGAGTGATATTGAACTGTTTGAGAATGTGAAAGATATAATAAAAAAGTAGGGATAGGGGTAAAGTAAAAAACAAAAAGGCGAAATCATGTAGAGATTTCGTCTTTTTGCTTTTTTGCTGTAAATGCGAAGTATATTTTATTGGTAAATGGAAGATAATGTAACAGGGATTATTTGTCTGGTGTTTTGGGTTAGTATAATACACTAGAGAATAGTCCGGGTAAAAAAACAAAAACTGTTTAAAAAGCAGTTAAAGAAATGAGTTTATGGAAGGGGTAATATATGGAACAGACAGAAGTGAAAAAGGAAACCGTAAAAAATGATAAAAAAACAAAAATGTTTTGTTATCAGTGTCAGGAGACAGCCGGAAATAAAGGCTGTACGGTATCAGGAATGTGCGGGAAAGTTCCCGAAGTGGCAAATATACAGGATTTGCTTATATATGTAACTAAAGGACTTTCGGCAGTAACCACTAAATTAAGAGAAAAGAAAATTGCAGTTGACGATGATGTTAATCACAGAGTTACGTTTAATCTTTTTACAACAATAACAAATGCAAATTTTGATAAGACTTCAATCAAGAACAGAATTAAGGACACTTTACTTGAAAAGGAAAGACTCCTTAATAAACTTGGGGATGATGAAAAAAAAGAACTTCCCGAGGCAGCATTATGGAACGGTGATGAGAATGAATTTGAGAAAAAAGCAAAAGAAGTGGGGATTGTACAAGCGGAGGATGAAAATATCCGTTCGCTCAGAAGTCTTATAACCTATGGGATAAAGGGAATTGGTGCATATTCAAAACATGCAAATGCACTTTTAAAGGACAATCCTGAGATAGATGCTTTTATTCAAAAAGCACTTGCGGCTACAATGAATGATGATATGTCTGTGGACAGTCTGGTGTCGCTTGCGCTTGAAGTTGGAAAAAACGGTGTGGCGGTTATGCAGCTTTTAGATAAGGCAAACACAGATGCATATGGAAATCCTGAGATAACAAAAGTAAATATAGGAGTGAGAAAAAATCCTGCAATTCTTGTATCCGGACACGACCTTAGAGATTTGGAGATGTTGTTGGAGCAGACAAAAGGAACAGGCGTTGATGTGTATACACATTCAGAGATGCTTCCCGCTTGTTCATACCCAGCATTTAAAAAGTATCCTAATTTTGTAGGCAATTATGGAAATGCATGGTGGCAGCAGAAGGAAGAATTTGAAAAGTTTAACGGGCCGATTCTTATGACGACGAATTGTATTGTTCCACCAAAGGAGAGTTATAAAGACAGACTTTATACAACGGGAGCTACAGGCTATCCGGGCTGTAAGCATATTACAGGAGGGTATGGAGAAAAGAAAGATTTCAGCCAGATAATAGAGCATGCTAAAAAGTGTCCTCCACCTACAGAGATAGAGCATGGTGAGATATATGGAGGTTTTGCGCATGCACAGGTTGTCGCACTTGCAGATAAAGTAGTTGATGCTGTGAAATCAGGAGCGATAAAGAAATTTGTAGTGATGGCAGGTTGTGATGGACGTGCAAAAAGCAGGGAGTATTATACGGAATTTGCAAAAGCACTTCCGAAAGATACAGTTATACTTACAGCAGGATGTGCAAAGTACAGATATAATAAACTCGACCTTGGGATGATAGGAGATATACCGAGGGTGCTCGATGCAGGTCAATGCAATGATTCATATTCATTGGTAGTTATTGCTATGAAATTAAAAGAAGCATTTGGACTTGATGATATAAATGAACTTCCGATAATCTACAATATTGCATGGTACGAACAAAAGGCGGTACTTGTGTTGTTGGCACTTTTATCACTTGGAATAAAAAATATTCATTTGGGGCCGACACTTCCGGCATTTTTAAGTCCGGAAGTAGTGGATGTACTTGTCGATAAATTTGATATTGCAGGGATTACAACTGTTCAAAATGATATGGATATATTCTTTGGTTAATAGTTATTAAGTGGGATAAGTTATTTATGGAGATTTTTCCTGTACTTTGCCGGAGTGATATTTTGGAATTTTTTAAACTGTCTTATAAAATGTTCGGTATTTTTGTAGCCACAGAGAAAGCCGATTTCTTCAATAGGTTTATTTGTCGAAGATAAGAGTTCGCAAGCTGACTGAATACGGCTGTTTATAACATCGTTAATACAGGTTGTATGAAAAAAGTGCTTATATGTATTATGCAGATGACCACTGCTTATATTTAATGATTGTGCCATATCATCTATTTTCCAGTCATTTTGCGGAGTGGAATATATTTTTTCACGAAGAGATGTAAGTTTATAGTAAATATCAGGAAAAGCTGAGATATTGCTTTCATCAATAATTTTTTTTATAAGTGCATCGGTAAGAGAATTTAATATGGTGTTTTTGTGTGGAGTATTTCCATAAAATTCACTATTAATCAGATGAAATAAATTATAGAAATTATCAGGGTTGTGAAGAGGGACAGGCATTCCAAATGGGAAAGTATCAGGGAATGTAAGAGTTGCCTTATCTATGTGCATCCAGCAGTCAATATAATCATTTTCATCAGCCTTGTACAGGTGTTTTTGATAGGGCTTAAATATCACTGCACAGTTTTTGGGAATGGCATTAAAACATTTATCGGTATAATTGTTAGTAATGCTGCTGGAACCACATTCTGTGTTAATGAAAAATAATGATGGAGTTTTAATTAAAAGCAAAAGATAAGCGGGATGTCCAAGTGGTCTGTTAACGATAAAAGTGGAATCATGTAAGGCATTTTCGCCTATTTTTAATATTTTTATCATACGTTTTCTTTCCTTTCAATGGTGAATACAATTGTTTTTGATATTAGAATATATCAATTTCTAATAAGTATAAATCATAGAATAAGTAACGTCAATCAGATAAAATAAATAACATGATATAAGGGTCAAAAACAGATAGCAATGAAGCAATCCGTGGCATTAGTTTGGGTCAAAATACCTTTTGACCCAAACATTCATAATATTACAATACAAAATGAAAGGCGGTTGAAAAGATGATAAGAACTTTTAGAACACATAATATTAGAAAACAGCAGGAATTAACAGGAAGATACTGGGAGTTTTCGGCTTGCAGCGGTGAGTATGCAGGAGAAAAATTTAATGTTTTAACTCCTTGCTGCTGGGAGAGTCATCCTAAATTTGCGGGGTATCGTGGAGAAGGGGAATATACAACTACATTTGAAACGGGTGGAAATATAAGAATTGAATTTAAAGGTGTAAGTCATACAGCAGAAGTATATCTGGATGGCAAAAAGATTACAGAACATTATAATGCATATACGCCGTTTGATACGGTATGCCACAATTTGCCATATGGTGAACACACACTGATGGTAAAAGCTGACAACAGGTTTAGCAAAAAGAGTGCATTACATATACCAAACGATTATATGTCATATGGGGGTGTCAGCCGTCCGGTTGTACTTGAGAATATATCAGATGTATATATTAAAAATGTTCATGTGACACCGTATAAGGAAAATGATAAGTGGAGAGCAAAGATAGAGATTTATATTGAAAATATAGGAGTAGCCGGCGAAACAGAAAACAGCAGCTCAGATGATATAATGAAAAGTAAAACTGAAGAAATAGATAAGAATAAGAGTGAAAATATTAACATTGAAATAAATACGGCAGGAAAGCATATCATTTTGGAAAATATTGATACCTTAAGACAAAATAAGGTGACAACAGAAATAGAATTTGAAAGTGTGCGCGAGTGGACGCAGGAAACGCCGAATTTATATGAAATAGAAGTAAAACTTTTAAGAGATAAAAATGCTTTTGACGATTTTATTGACAGATTTGGTTTTAGAGAAATAAAAATAGCAGGAAAAGAGATTCATTTAAATGGAAGAAAAATAAGGATAAAAGGAGTCTGCAGGCATGAGGATCATCCTCAATTTGGTTGTGCACTTCCGATGGCTGCGATTGCAGCAGATATTGAACTTATAAAAGATATGGGAGCAAATTCAATAAGAACATCTCATTATCCGAATGATGAAATTTTTCTTGATATATGCGATGAACAGGGGATATTGGTTTGGGAAGAAAATCATGCAAGGGGATTAAGTGAAGCAGATATGAGAAATCCTAACTTTGAACCTCAGGCTGAGAAAGTTATAGAGGAAATGATACCGGCGCATTACAATCATCCATCAATTTATATCTGGGGTATATTAAATGAATGTGCAAGCGAGACAGAGTATGGAAAAGAGTGCTATAAAAAACAATTTGATATTATAAGAAAACTTGATACATCAAGACCATGTTCATTTGCAAGCTGTAAATTTAAAACGGATGTATGTTTGGGACTACCGGATGTGGTTTCATACAATATTTATCCATTATGGTATCATGATACAGCACCGGATGAGTATCTTGATGATTTGTATAAATGGGTACAGAATGAAACAGAAGGAGCAGGAAAACCATTTATGATAACAGAAATAGGAGCAGGTGGACTTTATGGATATAGGAATAATTATGATTCAAAATGGACTGAGGAATATCAGGCGAAAGCACTTGAAAAACAGCTTACGGCAGTTCTTGACTATAAAGACTGCATAGGTGTTTATATATGGCAGTTCTGTGATATAAGAATAAGTGACGAATGGTTTGGTGGAAGACCAAGGACAATGAATAATAAAGGAATTGTGGATGAGTTTAGAAGAAAGAAGTTGGCATATAATGTGGTAAAGAAGATTTTTGGTGAAAAAATGTAAAAGTGTAAAGAAAAATTTCATATTTGAGGTAATTACGTTTTTTTGTTATAATTGTTTGGAATAGCTTTAGTAAGAAATTTTTAGCAAGAGCATTGCTGTACAGTAGACTTTTTAGCATATATGAGATAGCATGCAATATTAAAAGTTGTAAAGTTATGGTTCAAAAGGTGACTTTGGAGGATAAATAATGAGTTGTAATAATGTCATTGATGATTTGAAAAATGGAATTGAGACTGTATGGATAAATCAATATAAAGAAAACGTGGGTGAGCGTGAAAAAATAAACGGTCACGGTTTTGTTGAACTTAAAGCTGCACAGAACAGACTTATGCGTTTTATGCCTTATATTGCAAAGGTTTTTCCTGAAACAGCAGACAGAAAAGGTATAATAGAATCTGAACTTGTAAAAATAGATAAAACAAAACAATTTTTAAATGAAAATGGAGCCGGGATAGAGGGGACTCTTTTACTGAAAAAGGATTGCAATCTGCCTATATCAGGCTCTGTAAAGGCAAGAGGCGGGATTTATGAAGTGCTTAAGATTGCTGAGACTCTTGCGGTAGATAAAAAAATACTTCACCCGACAGAAAATTATGAAAAGATTGACTCGGAAGAATTTAGAAGATTTTACGGAAAATATACTATTCAGGTTGGTTCTACAGGTAATCTTGGACTAAGTATCGGGATAATGGGGGCAAAGCTCGGCTTTAAAGTCATTGTTCACATGGCAGCAGATGCAAAACAGTGGAAGAAGGAAATGCTTAGAAACAACGGTGTGACGGTGATTGAATATGACACTGACTATACGGAAGCGGTTCAGGCAGGAAGAGAAGCAGCTGAAAAAGATGAATACAGCTTTTTTATAGATGATGAGAAATCGGTTGACTTGTTTATGGGATATGCGACAGCGGCAATGAGACTTAAAGTGCAGTTGTTTAAAAACGGAGTATCAGTTGATGAGAATCATCCGTTGTTTGTCTATATTCCGTGTGGAGTAGGCGGTGCACCGGGCGGAATAACATTTGGCCTAAAGCAGATGTTCGGAAATTGTGTCCATTGTTTTACTGTAGAACCTGTGCAGGCACCATGTCTTTTGGCAGGACTTGCAATCGAAAAATGGAATGATATATCAGTAAAAGATTTGGGATTGTCAGGTAAGACAATAGCGGATGGGCTTGCGGTAGCAAGGCCGTCTGGATTTGTATGTGAGATGCTGGATCCGCTTTTATCAGGAGCATTTACGGTTAAAGATGAGAGACTTTTATCATATTTGAAGGAAGTATATGAAAAGGAGAATATATTTTTAGAACCGTCAGCGTGTGCAGGATTTTTTGGAGCAGAAAAACTTATGCAGAGTGATGAAGGCAAAAATTATATTAGGGAAAACGGACTTAAAGAGCAGATGAAAGATGCGACCCATATTGTGTGGGCAACAGGGGGAGGACTTGTGCCACGGGAAGAAAGAGAAAGATATATAAAAGGAGAATCTTATATCGCACCAAGTGCTGATGTAATTGGAGATGTTATTTTAGCTGAAAATGCTAATGTATGGTATCATGCTTCAATAAGAGCAGATGCAGATAAAATTTATATAGGAAGAAATTCAAATATTCAGGATAATTGTGTAATTCATGTTGATGAGGGGTATCCGGTTTATATTGGCGAAAAAGTAACCGTCGGGCATGGTGCGATAATACACGGTTGTGAGATTGGGGATTGTTCTCTTATAGGAATGGGAGCTGTTTTACTAAATGGATGTAAGATAGGAAAAAATTGTCTGATTGGAGCAGGTACACTTGTGACAGGAGGTACTGAGGTGCCTGACGGTTCGGTGGTGATTGGAAATCCGGGCAAAGTTGTTAGGAAAATAAAGGATGAAGAACTTGAGGCGAATGTAAAAAATGCAGTGAAGTATGCGGAGGAAGCAAAAAACGGATTTGGGAAATAAGTTTGTTGAAATTACATGAATTTAAAATAGACAAAATCGAATTCTGATTTTGTCTATTTTCTATCTTTAATAACTTATAAGAAACTTTTAAGCACCTGCAATACTCCGTTTTCGGTATAAGGAGCACATGTATGTTTTGCAGCTGAGATAACTTCAGGCCGTGCATTTGATACGGCGTAGCTTATACCGGCATTTTTAAGCATTTCAATATCGTTTAAATTGTCACCAAAGCAGCAGACTTCATCGGGGGAGATATTGTATTTGCACATCAAAAATGAAATTGCAGTCCATTTGCTTATACCGATTGTATTGCAGTCAACCCATTCCGTTCCGGCAGAAGTGACATGAGCTTTGTCTTTCCATGACGGAATGAAGTGAGGGGAGCAAAGTTCTTCACATGCGGTAGGATGGTAGACAGTGAACTTTATAATGTCATCTTTTTCAAGTTTTGTAAGGTCGTAAACTTCACGCATTTCAAAACCATAAGAATCTCTTAGTCTGTGAAAAATCGGGCTTGCACCGTCTTCAGCATAGCAAAGGTCAGGAGTTGCGGCAAAATAGTCACATGCGGGAAGTTCGTCTCTTACCATGCGGCACATATCTTTCCAAAGAGCAGCCGACATGGGGTAAGTTTTTAAAATCTTGTCCGGTGTACGCACAACAGTACCACCGTCAGTGATATACATTAACTTGTCTTTGATAGGAGCAAAAAGTTTTTGCTCGCTGGAAAACTGTCTGCCTGAACATACAGTAAAAATAATTCCCTTATCGATAAGTTTACTTATTACAGTCATATATTCAGGGTCTATTATAAGAGTGCCATCTTTAACAAGGGTGCCGTCAATATCAGTAGCAATCAATTTTATCATAAAAACAAAACCTCATTTCTAAATTTTAAAATTAAATAATGTAATATAGACCAATGCAATTATATATTAGAAACATAAGTTATGCAATGGAATCAGTGTTGCTTTTTCAATTTTCCCGGAGTTATACCGGTTTATTTCTGATATAGTTCCTGTTATACTGGGAAAGACAGTAGGGGCAATGCTTTTTTTAGCACTTCCTTTATATATTGTTAATAGAAGGAACAGGGGATAAATAAATCATGTGGAAAGGAGATTTAGTAATGGCATCAGAAAAAAGCAATACATTATATAAAGAATTATTAAAAAGGGGATTTCATGAGGAGCTTTGCAAGGAGATAGCATTTAAGTATATGAATACGGACTATACGGCAACAAGAATGCTTGGTTATCTTTATCGAATAAATTATCTGAGTGAGGAAATGGTCATTGACGAAATGCTGGCGATTTTAGAGGACCGCGAAAGATTTCGCAAAAAACATGAAATGGAAGAAGCGCAGGCGTCTATAAACAAAGTTTATAATGAGGGAATTTAGTAGAGTTTATAATTTAAAAACTAAAGGATATTTTAGAAATTTAAGGATGTTATCTAACTTTGGATGATTATTATATGTTATACTATAATCGGTCAAAGTTTTTTGATGTTATTTTGTTCTTACAATTCCTTTTAGGATAGCGTCGCCGGAAGAAAATGTTGATGATGAAGAAACATCAGGGCATTAAAACGTCCTGATGCAAAGGAAATTCCTATTATTGCAATGACAGCCAATGCATTTAAGGAAGACAGGAAAAAATGTCTTGCGGCAGGAATGAATGAGCATCTGGAAAAAACGCTTCGGATGGATATGGTTATTGAGACTATTGCGAAGTGCTGTAGTGAATAAGTTTTTAAAGTTATAAAAAGAAATGGAATGATGATATGAAACTGGAATTGGCAAAGACTATGCGTAGTTATAAAAAAGAAAACATTATAAAAGATGTAATCACCGGAATTATTATTATGGCGGTTTCGATACCTATTTCAATGGGGTATGCACAGATTGCGGGACTGCCGGCTGTTTACGGTCTGTATGGTTCGGTATTTCCTATTATAATGTTTGCTTTATTGTCTACATCACCGCAGTTTGTATTTGGTGTAGATGCGGCTCCGGCAGCACTTGTCGGTTCTGCACTTATCGGATTTGGCATAGAAAGCGGTTCAGATAAGGCATTAAAAGCAGTTTCGCTGATTACCTTTTTTGTAGCGGTGTGGCTTTTGGCTTTTTATATCATGAAAGCGGGAAAGCTTGTCAATTACATATCAGCTCCTGTTATGGGAGGTTTCATTACGGGGATATGTACTACAATAATATTGATGCAGCTTCCAAAATTACTTGGCGGTTCTGCCGGGACAGGTGAGTTTTTTGAACTTGCAGAGCATATTGCAGAGACTATGCATAATATAAATATACCGTCTGTAATTCTTGGAGTTTTGGCATTGATTATATTGTCTGTATCTAAGAAGATTGTGCCAAAGTTTCCTATGGCTGTAGTGCTTATGGGAGTGGGTGCGGTTATGACATATTTTTTGCCAATAAGAGAATATGGAATAAAGACTCTTGACAAAGTAAATACAGGACTTCCACAGTGGACTTTGCCGGATTTTTCCGTATTGCCGTTAAGAGATGTAATTATCGTCAGTTTGTCAGTGTCAGTTGTTATTCTTGCGGAAACACTTCTTGCAGAAAATAATTTTGCACAGAAAAACGGGTATAGGATAAATGACAATCAGGAAATACTCGCATTTTCAATGGGAAATCTTGCAGCAGCATTTACGGGATGCTGTCCTATAAACGGTTCGGTATCAAGAACAGCAATGGGTGAGCAGTATCAGGGAAAGACACAGCTTATGGGAATTGTGGCAGGAATTTCAATGATGCTTTTGCTGCTATTCGGAACAGGTTTTATTGGTTATCTTCCGGTTCCGATACTTACAGCCATTGTTATCTCTGCACTGGCGGGAGCAACAGAATTTGAATTGGCATTCCGTTTGTGGAAAGTGAGCAGGACAGAATGCATGATTTTTGTCGGTGCATTTATGGGTGTACTTTTTCTGGGAACGATAAACGGAGTTCTTATCGGAATAATATTGTCTTTCTCTGAAATGATAATCCGTACTTCCAAACCTGCAAGATGTTTTTTGGGAATACAGCCGGGACACAGACATTTTCGTGATTTGCAGGAAAGCAGTCAGATACATGCTATAGAGGGTGTGATTATTTATCGGTTCAGCAGCAATCTTTTCTTTGCCAATGTGCAGATATTACAGAGAGATATAGAGGACAACATAAAAGATGACACAAAGGCGGTTATTATTGATGCCAGTGCTATCGGAAGTATTGATATAACGGCGGCAGACAGACTTGCAATATTATATAAGAATTTGAAAGAAAAGGAAATAAAATTTTATATAACTGAGCATATTGCAGATTTGAATGAACAAATGAGGAAACTGGGCATAGGTTATCTTGTAGAAGCAGGATGTGCGAGAAGAACAATACATATTGCATTAAAAGATATGGAGATAAACCGCCCGTATCCGTTGGAGGGTGGAATAGATAACGACGAGATAAGCGTTTCTAAAAAGAGGGCGGATAACCGTGTACAGGAATTTGTATGGGCATTTGGCAGGCATGCGGAGGAGGAAATCGAGAAGCAGATAGCAAATCAGATAAAACAGCTTAAGAATGAAAATGGAGATGTAGAGAAATTATTACATGGTTTGTGGACACATATGGAGGAGCTTGACCAGGATGAATGGCTTGAACATCTTGAAGAGCATTTGAAAGAGATTGTAAATATATCGGGTAAAGATGAGCAGACGCTTGCAGCGAAACTTGAAGAACATAGAACAGAAGTTTATGAGAGAATTGCATCGCAGCATCCGGAACTTGCCAAGCGATTTAAAGAGAGACGTCATATTCTTGATGAACATTTGAAAGAGCGCAGACCTGAGGTTTACGAACTTGTTATGAAATTGCGTAGCAGGAAAGATGAGTGCTGATGAGGGTCAAAAGGTAATTTGACCGGTGCATCATAAACTTAATAAATAAAAAGAATTTTATGAAAGATGAAAGGAGAAAATTATGGGACTTATCAGAGCAATGGGGGGTGCTGTCGGGGGAACTTTGGCAGACCAGTGGAAAGAATATTTTTATTGTGAAGCTATGGATGCAGATGTACTTGTGTGCAAGGGACAAAAAAGAGTTTCAGGAAGAAGCAGCAACACAAAAGGAAGCGACAATATTATTACAAATGGTTCAGTTGTCGCAGTAAATGAAGGTCAATGCATGATAATCGTTGAGCAGGGCAAGGTAGTTGAGCTTTGCTCGGAACCCGGAGAGTTTGTGTATGATACTTCTACAGAACCGTCTATATTTGAGGGAAAACTCAGCAAATCAATAAAAGAGGTTTTTGCCACAATAGGAAAGCGTTTTACATTTGGCGGTGATACGGCAAAAGACCAGCGGATATATTATTTTAATACTAAAGAAATAATTGGAAATAAATACGGAACACCTAATCCGGTGCCTTTCAGGGTTGTAGACAATAATATAGGTCTTGATGTTGATATTTCAATCAGATGCAATGGTGAGTATTCATATAAGATAGTAAATCCTATATTGTTCTATACAAATGTATGTGGCAATGTTGAGGAAGAATATGAGAGAAGCGAAATTGACAGTATGCTTAAAACAGAGCTTCTCACGGCACTTCAGCCGGCATTCGCAAAAATATCAGATATGGGTATACGTTACAGTGCACTCCCAGGCCATACAATGGAAATAGCAGATGCATTGAATGCTGTTCTTTCAAAGAAATGGGCAGACCTTAGAGGTATTGAGATAGCTTCTTTTGGCATAAATTCTGTTACCGCATCAAAAGAGGATGAGGAAATGATTAAGCAGCTTCAAAAGACAGCTGTTTTACAAAATCCGAATATGACGGCGGCAACGCTTGTAGGTGCGCAGGGCGAAGCCATGAAAGCGGCGGCTTCTAATCCTAACGGAGCGATGGCAGGATTTATGGGAATGGGAATGGTTCAAAATTCAATGGGAACAGATGCACAGAGCCTTTTTGCGATGGGACAGCAGCAGAGAATGCAGCAGCAAAATGAGGCACAGCAGCTGGCAGCACAGGAACAGAGGTCTGTAGCACAGGCAGGGCAGCCGGGGCAGAATAATGCGGCAGTTTCAAATGAAGTTTCAAATGGCTGGGTATGTGAATGTGGAATATCAAATACAGGAAAATTCTGTGTTGAGTGTGGTAAACCTAAGCCTCAGCCTGTACAGGGCTGGGTTTGCAGCTGTGGCACGGTAAACAAAGGAAAATTCTGCATGGAATGTGGTGCAAAGAAACCGGCAGAAGCACCTCTTTACAAATGTGATAAATGTGGATGGGAGCCTGAGGATCCTAAAAACCCGCCGAAATTTTGTCCTGAGTGCGGAGATCCTTTTGATGACAATGATATTCAGAAATGAGGTTAATTATGGATGATACAATAGCTTATAAATGCCCTTGCTGCGGTGCTGCTCTTGTGTGGGGAAGCAAAGAACAGGAGCTTGTTTGCGAGTATTGCGACAATACTTTCACAGAAGCACAGTTAAAAGAAATTCTTGAGGAAGAAAATAAAAAAGTTCAGGAAGTAAATGCAGCGTGGAATGAGGAAGAACAGGAGCAGGAAGAAATTCAACTGAATGGCATGAAGGTTCATATATGCCAGTCATGTGGCGGAGAGATTATCGGTGACGAAAATTCAGTTGCTACAGAGTGTGTATATTGTGGCAGTCCGACAATTCTTACCGAAAATATTTCAGGAGTAAACAGACCAAAATATATTATTCCATTTAAAATGGATAAGAAAACTGCTAAAGAAAGATTAAAAGAATTTTATAAGGGAAAGAGTTTGCTGCCAAAAGAATTTTCTAATAAAAAGCATATTGACAGCATAAAGGGGGTGTATGTCCCATTTTGGCTTTTTGACTGTGATGCCGATGCAGATATTACATATAAAGCGAACAGGACACATTTTTGGAGTGATTCAAATTATGATTATACGAAAACTGACCATTATATGTTAAAAAGAAAGGGAAAACTGTCGTTTGAAAAAATACCTGTCGATGCTTCAAGTAAGATGGATGATGCATATATGGATTCGATAGAGCCGTTTAATTATAAACAGCTTGTGGAGTTTTCAGAAAAATATCTTTCAGGTTATTATGCCGATAAATATGATGTTTCTCTTGATGCGAGTGCACCAAGAGCGAATGAACGCGTGAAAAGGAGTACAGAAGACAGGTTTCGTGATACCGTTCATGGATATGAGTCGGTTTTCGCTGAAAGCAGCAGGATAAATGTAAAAAACGGAAAAGCAGAATATACCATGTTACCGGTATGGCTGCTCAGCAAGAAATACAAAGATAAGATATACACATTTGCCATGAATGGCCAGACAGGAAAAATTGTCGGAGAACTTCCTATAGATAAGAGCAAAGCCTTTAAGTATCTTTTTGGAATAACAGCGGCTGTATTTGCCGTGTTACAGATATTTGTCTGGATATAGGAGGGGATAAAGCATGGAAAATAAATTTAGAGAGAGCGTTATTAGCACAGCGTTGAAGAGAAATTTAAACTTAAAATTATCTTCATTGAAGAAGTTTATGTTTCTTGTTGTGTCTGTCTGCATTATGGTATTTTTAGTTGATTTTTCAATAAGCAGTGCAGCTGAGAAAAGCTATGTGATAGATGAGGCAGGTCTTATAAGTGCATCTGATGAGAAAAAACTAAGTGAAAAAATAAAAGAGATTCAGAAAGAAAAGTTTGATGTTGTTATTTTAACAGTTAAATCATTGGATGGAAAAAGTGCACAGGATTATGCGGATGACTATTATGATTATAACGGTTACGGAATAGACAGTGAAAAGAGCGGTGTGCTTTTTCTTGTAAGTAAGGGTGACAGAAAATATCATATTTCTACAACAGGTGCGGCAATTAAAGCTTTTACAGATTATGGCATAGAGTGCATAAAAGATGAGATTAAACCATATTTATCCGATGGAGAGTATTTTGATGCATCTGATAAATTTCTGGATATGTCTATCGACTTTGTGCATGCCTACAAAGACGGTAAGCCGTATGATACTGACAATCCTTATATGGAAAAAGCAGATTATGTTATATTGGAAATTATAGCTTTTGTTATAGCGCTTGTCATAGCAGGTATCAGTGTTGCAATAATGAGATTCAGGATGAATACGGCTAAACCTAAGAAAACGGCGACAGAGTACATAAAAAAAGATTCGTTTAGACTTACAAGTGAAAAAGACATTTTTATGTATTCAAGTGTAACAAAAACAGCAAAGCCAAAAGATGACGGGGTTTCTTCGGGAGGAAGTACGACGCATACGAGCAGTAGTGGAAGTACACATGGAGGTGGCGGCGGAAGTTTTTAAAGCAGGGAGCCAAGAACTCTTTGACCACAATATTATTTAAAGCAGAGATTGGTATAGACTTTTCGACAGACGGAAAGTTTATATCAATTTTTGCGTTAAAATGCATAAATAACAGTTCAGCCTTTCATCTCCTACATTCATAATGAATATTTTTACAATTTGATTTGACATTTTTTGAAATTTGGTATATAGTTTCTTGCTGCTTACATAGTGAATTAAATGGAGGAAAAGTAATGAAATATTTTACGGGGTATGAATTGTTGTGGATTTTCTTTGTTTACTCATTTCTGGGATGGGTATTAGAAACAGCGGCAACAACTTTAAAACAGCGTAAGTTTGCAAACAGAGGACTTGTGAATGGACCGTTTTGTGTCATATATGGAATTACCGTGGTGCTTATGTCTGTAGGTTTGCAGGAGCTGAGTGGTATATGGCTGCTTTTGTTCGCAGCGGTTTATGCGACTGTAGCAGAGTGGATAAGCGGTCATCTGATAGAAAAGGTATTTCATGAAAGATGGTGGGATTATTCAAAGCGAAAGAGAAATCTTGACGGGTATATATGCGTCTCAGCATCAGCTTTTTGGGGATTGCTTGGCTATATAGCGGTTCGTTTTGGAAACAGGTTTATAATTTTTCTGTTAAAAATATTACCACACATTTTTATGAAAGTATTGCTGTTAGCTTTGATAGTGGTAATGTTTATCGATATTTTTGCGTCAGTTGTGCTTTTGAGTGGAAAGAGCAGAAATCCGGAAAAATGGGCGGCGGCAGATGCAGGAATTGACAGAGTAAGTATTGGTCTGCAAAGGAAGATAAACAATTTAATAGAAAGAAGAATAAGAAAAGCATATCCAAAAGCCGTAAAGACTGAGGAAACAAAAAAAGGCGATGATGGTGTATTTGCCGGTGGATGTTGTTTCTATAAAATTGTACTGCTATTTATAGTTGGGGCGTTTTTAGGAGATGTTACGGAGACGATATTTTGCAGAGTTACGGCGGGAATATGGATGAGCAGGAGCAGTGTAGTGTGGGGACCGTTCAGTATTGTCTGGGGACTTGCGCTTGCATTGGTTACATTGTTTCTATACAAATATAAAGACAGAAGTGAGAGTTTTTTATTTTTGACAGGGACACTTCTTGGCGGTGCTTATGAATATCTGTGCAGTGTTTTTACGGAGATTGTATTCGGAAAAGTTTTTTGGGATTACAGTGGGATTCCGTTTAATCTTGGCGGCAGAATAAATCTGTTATATTGTTTTTTCTGGGGGATAGCAGCCGTGATATGGTTTAAAAAGTTTTTTCCAAAAATTGAAATGGTTATAGAAAAGATACCGGTCAAGTTTGGAAAGGCAGTTACATGGTGTCTGCTTGTGTTTATGGTTTGCAATATATTTGTGTCGTGCATGGCACTTGTAAGATATGATGAAAGAAGTAAGGAAAACAAAGTGATGCAGTCAGAACAGACAGAGAGCAGCAATGTGAAGGTCTTAGATAAAAATTTAAAATCGTGGCAGAAATGGATGGATAAACATTATGATGATGCAAAGATGAAGAAAATTTATCCAAATGCAAAACAGAAATAAATTTAACATGCAAAAAAAATTGCAGAAATGGAGGTTATTATGACATTTTATCAGGAATTACAGTTGAGTTCGGTTGGTTCAAAGCAGCTTATAAAATCCACACAGGATAAAAAAGAAAAGTTGAGACATATATTGATATACAATTTTAAGGTATATCTTGTTATGGTATTTTGTGTTGCAGTGGTAACTCTGTTTACAAAAATTACAGGAAGTGATAATAGTGTTGTAGGTGTTACTGTACTTCTTGCAGTGCTTGTGCTGAGACAGGCAGATTTTGGAATAAAAACGACACATGGTCTTATCTCAATAGCAGGTATATTTTTGATTCTTATGGCGGGACCAAGATTTACAAATACCCTTGCACCGATACCGGCATTTGTGGTAAATGTAATCTGCATATTATTGCTGATGATTTTAGGATGTCACAATGTTATAATGTATAATCACTCTACATTTGTATTGGGGTATCTTTTGCTGCAGGGATATGATGTGACCGGTCGTACATACGTACTTCGTGTAGCAGGTTTATTTTTTGGAATGGTTTTATGTATGTTTATCTTTTATAAAAATCAGAGAAATCGTCCATATCAAAGAAAATTTATTGATTTATTCAAAGAATTTAATATTCACTCAGCAAGAAGCAGATGGTATGTAAGACTTTCTGTGATTGTATCAAGTGCGATGCTTATTATGTCACTTCTAGGGATTCCTAGAGCTATGTGGGCAGGAATCGCATGTATGTCGGTATGTCTTCCATTCCAAAGCGATGGCATAAAGAGAGCTCCTGACAGGGGAATCTTTAATGTTGTAGGATGTTTGATATTTATGGGACTTTATTTTGTCCTTCCAAAGTCGATGTATCCGTATATCGGAATGATAGGAGGAATAGGTGTTGGCTATTCAGCAGGATATGCATGGCAGACTGTCTTTAATACATTTGGTGCCTTGTCTATTGCATCAGGTATTTTTGGAATGCCGATGGCAGTAATGCTTAGGATAGGAGCAAATGTATTGGGATCGGCATATACAATATTATGTACAAAATTATTTGGCTGGTTTGCACAGATTACTGACAATAGAAAAAATGTAAGTGAAGATGCAGGTGGAATATAATTTTTATTGCGGACAAGAGAATATCAGAATTTTACGGGGGATGTTTATACATTCCCCCGGCTTTTTTTCATTACATATCTGTAGGCAGGAAGCAGAAACATATCTGCACAAATCCAGGCAAGGGGACTTGCAAGTACAACAAAGATATATCCGAATATCGGTACAAGTACAAAACCTGCAATGGAACGTGCTATCATTTCACAAACTCCTGCGAGTATTGCAAATCCCGGAAAACCAATTCCCTGAATCATAAAACGAACTATATTTACAAGGGCAAGCGGCACATAAAATAGAGCATTTCCTATCAGGAACATTGAAATTTTATTTATAAGAGCAGTTTCTTTACTACTTACAAAGAGCAGAGCAAGATACCTGCTGAAGAAAATCATAAAAACAAGTATCGTAAGCGAGTAGATAATACCAAGTTTTATGCAGGCTTTGAGTCCCTCGTCAATGCGGTCATACTTAGCAGCACCTTTATTTTGTCCTCCGTATGTAGCCATGGTTGAACCCATTGCATCATAAGGACAGCATACGAACATACTGACTCTGCTTCCTGCCGTAACTGCGGCAACTATAGTTGAACCCATGTTGTTTACGGCAGTCTGTAATATAACACTTCCAATTGCAGTTATTGAATATTGAAGCCCCATAGGAATACCCATTTTGCAGAGCTGAAGTATATGTTTTGGTGAAATCTTCCAGTCGTTTTTACTAAAGTCAAGATGTTTGTATTTCCTGACTGTATAGAAAAGGCATATTATTCCTGAAACAGCCTGTGCACTGACTGTGGCAATTGCTGCACCGCTTACACCCATTCTCTTTACGAGAATGAGGTCAAGAACAATATTTAATATAGAGGAAAAAATCAAAAAAACTACAGGTGTAAAACTGTCACCGAGTGAACGGAGAATACCTGACACCATATTGTAGAGTATGGTAGCAGGAATACCCATAAAAATAATAAATATATATATGTAAGCATCATCAAAGATATTTGACGGAGTTCTCATGACAGTGAGAATATCTTTTGTCAGAATACCTATTATAATAGTAAGAACTACTGCAAACAAAAGTGAACACCATACGCAGTTAGCAATATAACTTTTCAGACGATTGGTATCTTTTGCACCAAAAGCCTGAGCTATAGGAATGGCAAAACCGTTACATATTCCTATACAGAATCCAAGTACCATAAAATTTATTGAACCTGTCGAGCCGACAGCTGCAAGAGCATCAACACCGAGCTGTTTACCTACTATTATAGAATCGACCATATTATAAAACTGCTGAAACAGCATTCCAAACAGAAGAGGAACGCCGAAATTAAGTATAAGTTTCATTGGATTACCGGTTGTGAGGTCTTTTGAACCGCCTAATTTTAATCTACTCATTTTATCTCCTCTCTTCCTATATAATGATGTTTGTTTCAAAAGGTTTTTTGAGCCTTGCATCATATATAATTTTTTGCAACGATTTTATATTCTAGCACAGTTTATTTCAAAAATAAAGTACATTTTTTACGAATTATTTTCGCTGTAGCTGCTTTGATGACAACGCAGCAGATGGAAATTTATACAAGTTATTTGACGAAATGTCAATGATAAACTGGTATATGTATATTTTTTTTGATATAATGAGAAAGTGTCTTTAAAAAGACAGAATATATTTAAGAAAGAAATGAGGAATAAGTAATGAAGAAAAAAAGAGTCTTTAGTTTTTTACTTACATTAATGCTTGCTTTCAACATTGGTTTTTCTTTTCAGGAAAGTACAAATGCTGATGCAGCATCAAAAAAATATGTCATTAAGATTAATAAGCAGATGAATTGTGTGACAATTTACGAAAAAAAATCTTCCGGAAAACTCAAACCTGTCAAGGCAATGGTTTGTTCAGCCGGAAATGCCACTCCTATAGGAACATTTCCGCTCGGAGAGAAGATGCGCTGGCACACATTAAACGGACCATGTTACGGACAGTATTGTACAAGAATTACAAGAGGCTTTTTGTTCCATTCAGTTTGGTATTACAGACGAACACCATCTTCTTTGGCAGTTAAAGAGTACAATAAACTTGGAACGACTGCTTCACACGGATGTGTGAGACTTATGGTAGCCGATGCAAAGTGGATTTATGACAATGTTCCGTCAGGCAGCAGTGTTATTATATATAATTCATCAAATCCGGGTCCTCTTGGAAAGCCTAAGGCCGTAAAAATAAGCGGAAGTACAGGTTGGGATCCGTCAGACGTTTGGAGCAGCGGAAACCCTTGGAACAGCAAGAAGCCTTCTATAAAGGGTGCAAAGTCAAAAACAGTGGCTTACGGTTCAAAGTATAAGGTAAAAAAAGGTATTAAGGCAGTAAACACTGTTGGAAAAGATTCAACATATCTGCTTAGTACAAGCATAAAATTAAATGGTAAAATTGTAAGGAAAGTAAACACATCAAATCCGGGAGTTTACAAGGTTACATATTCAATTACGGATGAGGCAGGAAAAGCCGTTTCTAAAACAGTGAAAATCAAGGTTAAGGCAAAGAGAGCTACACCAAAGATTTCAAAGGTTAAGAATATATACATTAAATCAAAGAGCCAAATGACAAAGAAGACCGTTCTTAAAAATGTAGTTATTACACAAAAAGGCATAAAACTTGATGCAAAATATGTAAAAGTTACATTTAAGAAACTTAAGAAGAATGTATACAGAGTGACTTATATTGCAAAGAGAGAAAGCTATGAAGCTAAGAAAACAGCAAAAGTTTATATTGATAAAAAAGTACCTGTAATCTTAGGAATCAAGAACGGTGCACAGTATGAGGCAGAAGCTGATGCAGTTATAAATGACGATTACTGCGGTGGATTTATAAGTGGTGTAAGTGACAATTATACTAAGCTTAAAGTTTCTGATGTAAATATCAAGATAAAGTCTACAGATATTGAAGGCAGATATGAAGTTGTTTATACAGTGAAGGATGAGGCGGGAAATCAGGCTAAATATACAATTTATATTGTTAAAAAAGCCGGGACTGCTTCAGGCGGAGCTATTTCATAGATGGTGATAATGTAAATAGTTTATTTCAATTTCAGTGTTAAACACAGCAAAATATAAAAATAATTCATTAACAAAATATTGTTGTTGAGAATTAAAATCTGTGATAGACTAAAAAGTGGCAGTATTATTACTGCTGCTTTTTTGTCGATTGTTCACATTTAAAATGTGAATGGCAAAGCTTTTTTATTTTTATGGAACAACAAAGAAAGGAATTGAAACTATGAATTTTCTTGAAGAAAAAATAGTAAAAGAAGGCGTTGTAAAGGAAGGAAATATTTTAAAAGTTGACAGTTTTTTGAATCATCAGATGGATGTTAAACTTTTTAAACAGATGGGTGAGGAGTTTAAGAAGCGTTTTGCAGATAAGCCGATAAATAAGATCCTTACTGTGGAGGCCTCTGGCATTGGAATTGCCTGTATCGTGGCAGAATGTTTTGATGTTCCTGTTGTATTTGCAAAGAAGTCAAAAAGTGTTAACATTGACGGAGAAGTTTATAATGCGGAAGTTGAGTCATTTACTCACAAATGTAAAAATCAGGTTCTTGTGTCAAAGAAATTTTTAAATACTGATGATCACATTCTTATTATAGATGACTTTCTTGCAAATGGATGTGCATTACAGGGACTTATTTCTATTGTTTCACAGGCAGGCGGAACAGTAGAGGGAATCGGAATTGCTATTGAAAAAGGTTTCCAGCAGGGTGGAAAGATAATAAGAAACCTGGGTTTTCAGCTTGAATCACTTGCAATTGTTGAAAGCATGGATGCATCTGACGGTTCAGTTGTTTTTCGTGAGCAGGCTTAAAACAGAAAAATAAAATAGAGAAAAAATGAGATGAACGATAAGATATCAGATAAAAATAAAAATGAGGCTTCAATTGATAATATTTACAAACTGGATGGAACTGTTCCGGTATTAAAGGCTGTTCCGTTTGGTTTACAGCATATTCTTGCAATGTTTGTTGCAAATATTGCTCCTATTCTCATAGTCGGCGGGGCAAGTGGTATCAGTGACAAAAATATAGCGTCACTTATTCAGAGTGCAATGCTGATTGCCGGAATAGGAACGCTTATTCAGTTGTTTCCGATTTTCAGAAAAATCGGTTCAGGACTTCCTATAGTTATGGGAATCAGTTTTACATTTGTATCGGTTTTGTGTTTCATTGGTGCAAAGTACGGTTATGGAACGATAATGGGTGCAGTGCTTGTCGGCGGTATTATAGAGGGAACTCTGGGACTGTTTGCAAAATACTGGCTTAAGATAATATCACCGATAGTTTCGGCAAGTGTTGTTACGGCGATAGGTTTTTCTCTGCTTTCGGTTGGTGCGACTTCATTTGGAGGAGGAAGCGGCAGTGAAGATTTTGGTTCAGCACAGAATTGGATTCTTGGAACGATAACACTTTTATGCTGTATACTTTTTCATATTTTTGCAAAATCGTATTACAGACAGTTGTCAGTTCTTTTTGGTCTGATTGTTGGATATATAGTGGCATTAATAATGGGAGTTGTTGATTTCTCTTCATTAAGTGATATGAGGATTATAGCAATACCACACCTTATGCCGTTTAAAATGGAATTCAGAGCCGATGCCATAGTATCGGTAGTGCTGATATTCTTAGTTTCGGCAACGGAAACTATAGGAGATACCTCGGCGCTTGCTTCTTCGGGACTTGACAGATATGCAACTGAAAAAGAGACATCAGGTTCTATTGCATGTGATGGATTTGTAAGTGCACTTTCATCAGTGTTTGGCTGTCTTCCGATTACATCGTTCAGTCAGAATGTAGGACTTGTTGCTATGACAAAAGTTGTAAACAGATTTACCATTGCAACAGGAGCAGTGATAATGATAATTGCAGGTATATTCCCAGCTTTCGGTGCCATTCTTTCAACACTTCCTGAAGCTGTACTTGGAGGTTGTACGATAATGATGTTTGGAACTATTGTTGTGAGCGGTCTGCAGATGATAAGCAAATGTGGATTTTCACAGAGAAATATTGTTATCGCTGCATTGTCGCTTAGTGTCGGACTTGGATTTACACAGTGTGAAGATTTATTTAAAATTTTCCCACAGATAGTGCAGACTGTTTTTGCACAGAATTGTGTGGCTGTAGTGTTTATTGTTTCGATAATATTAAATCTGGTTTTGCCAAAAGACATGGAAGTTACAAGACCGGGAGAATAATTTGAATAACAAGAGGGTGAGGGAAAGTTATGGAAAAACAGGTTGCAGTATTGATAGACGGAGATAACATTTCTGCAAAATATGCAGAGAGTATAAAGCAGGAGGCATTACAGTATGGAAATATAAAAGTTTTCCGACTGTATGGTTCCGTTAATTCTCCAAATACAAAAAGATGGTATCCGGTTATGCCAAAACAGGGAATAATGCCTGTTTTGCAGATTTCCTATGCAAGCGGCAAAAGTATAGCAGATCAGGCTCTGACTATAGATGTTATGGATTTGCTTCATTCGGACAGTATTGATATATTTTGCATTGCATCAAGTGACAGTGATTTTACAAAACTTGTATACAGGCTTAAAGAATCCGGAAAGATAGTTATCGGGATGGGTGAGTCAAAGACTAAAGAAGCTCTTGCAAAGGCTTGTGATGAATTTAAGATACTGAATCTTATTTATCAGACGGAAGAGGAAACTTCAAAGCCTGATGAAAGTAATGTTGAAGATGCAAAGAACGATAAAAAGCCAAATAAAAATATATTAGAAAAAGAACTTTATGAAGAGGAATTTTTGGATGATGAGGACGAAGAAGAAATTGATGAGAGTGAGATAAGCATTCCTGAGTTGTCGGAAATTTCTTCATATATATCCTCTTACATTGAAACATTGGACAGTGAGAGAGTAAATCTTGCGACACTCGGCAATGTACTTAAGAAAAGATTTTCAGGATTTGATGCAAGAAATTATAAATTTAGCAATATGACACAGATGATGCGGAAAATTGACGGATTCAGGGTAGAATCAGAGAATGCACCTGACGGTGTACATAAAGTTGTTTATATAAGTCTTGATGAAAAGAAATAGTGCACATTTTTGAGAAGTTGTGAAGAAATAATTACATAAAAGAGGAAGTGAGTTTATGTCAAAAGAAAGTATTCCATCAAATCATATGGAGATATATTGGCATGATTATGCAGGCAGTATGGGAAAAACACCTATTGTAAATGCAAGTCTTACAGAAAAAGCGTCTGTAATAGGAAGAACAGGTCTTATGCTGCTTTCGTGCGGAACCGGTGCATGGCGTGTCAGAAGTTCTATGAATACAATAGCTACGAAACTTGGGATAACATGTACAGTCAATATTGGACTTATGTCGATTGATTATACCTGTTTTGATGGTCATGACTGTTTTTCACAGTCATTATGTCTTACAAATACAGGGGTAAATACTTCAAAATTGAACAGACTTGAGCATTTTGTAATTGATTTTGAAAAAAAAGGTGAGAATATGACAGGTGAAGAACTTCATGCACATCTTGATGAAATAGAGAAGCTTCATGGACTTTATTCGCCTGTTGCACTTGGATTTGCTGCGGCATTGGCATGCAGTGCTTTTACATTTTTACTTGGCGGCGGACCTGTTGAAATGCTTTTAGCTTTTTTGGGAGCAGGTGTTGGCAATTTTTTAAGATGCAAACTCGCAAAACATCATTTTACTTTATTCCTTTGTATTGTTTCATCTGTGGCAGCAGCATGCCTTGTTTATACGGGAATGTTGAGAGTGGCAGAAGAGATTTTTAATATTTCACTTCAGCATCAGGCTGGATATATCTGTTCCATGCTTTTTATAATTCCGGGATTTCCGTTTATTACAAGTGGAATTGATTTGGCAAAGCTTGATATGAGGTCGGGAATTGAAAGACTTGTATATGCACTGGTTATAATTATTGTTGCTACGATTACGGCATGGATAATGGCATTGCTGCTAAATCTTAAACCGATTGATTTTCCAGTGCTCAAAATGTCTGTGGGATTGCATCTTTTCCTTAGATTGATAATGAGTTTTTGCGGTGTCTTTGGATTTTCAATAATGTTTAACAGTCCGGTTGTGCTTGCAGCAGCAGCGGCTGTTATTGGAGCAATATCAAATACACTTCGTCTTGAACTTGTTGATTTGGCATGTATGCCTCCGGCAGCTGCAGCGTTTATCGGAGCATTTTGTGCCGGAATTCTGGCATCTGCTTTAAAGAATAGAGTTGGATATCCGAGAATATCCATAACAGTACCGTCTATTGTTATAATGGTACCGGGACTTTATTTGTATCGTGCGGTTTATAATCTTGGAATAATGTCGCTTGTAACATCGGCATCATGGTTTGCATCAGCCATGCTAATTATACTTGCATTGCCGCTTGGACTTATATTTGCTAGAATATTAACTGATAAAACCTTCAGGTATTGTACATGATGAATTTTTAAACATATTTTCACGACATGAAAGTACAATTCCGTCAATACATTCAAGATGATGCAGCATATGGTTTTTAAATTGATGAATTGGAAGCAAAACACCCAATTCATCATATTTTTGCTCATTTTTAAGTCCTGTTTCCTGTCCGTAGTAGACCATAGCGGTAGGGGCACACTTTTGAATTTCCTGAAAAGTATCCCATATGATTGCATATGCTTCTGCTTCTTTAAGACCCAATGCAGCTGTGTCAGGAAGAGCATATAATATAAGAATGCCTCTTTTGCCATTGGCAAGTTTTTCGTCAATTTCCATATTATCAGTATAAGTTCTTTCAATATCATAGCCATCCGCAAGAAAAAGTTTTGAACGTGGGGCAAGGATGTGCTGCTTTTGGATTTCCTGAAATTTTGAAAATTCATGATGTGAAATATCTGATTTTATGTTTTTTAAGAGCATACCATCAGCATCTGTGAGTAATGCAGGATTTTTTCCGGCTTTTCCGTGAAATCTTTTTGGGATGAGGTAGGCTTCACGGAGCAGATCAAGCATGCTTCTTTGGCATAATTCAAGCAGCAGACCGCTAATGTCACCTGTTTTATATGAAGAGAAAAGTATGTTTGTAAACCTCTGTGAATTTTCATCAATCGTAAGATTATCCATAGATATATGTTCATAAAAAACATCACTTAATTTTTCACAGGCGATTGGAGATGATAAAATTTTTTCAAAAATCTGTTCAACGGCTTCTTCTTTTGGAATTTTTTTAATAGTGTTTATTTTTTTTGACATAGTAACAGCCTCCTTTAAAAATAAAATATATCTATATTAAGTATAATTGAGTATAGGATATATGTAAAAAGTATATATTATATAACGAATATGTATATGGTATATATGTGAAAAGACTTGAAATTCAAATTTTGTAGTGATAGAATTTTTTTTTGAAATAATCAATAGGAGGAAAAAGTTATGAAGCTTGTAGAAAATGAATTTATTAAATTTATGGAGAAGTTTGATGCGAACCCTTTCAGGATTATTTTGGAAGATGGGGAGCATATGATTGGAGATGGTGAACCTGTGTTTACCGTAAAGATAAACAAGGTACCCAAAATGACGGATATGCTTACAAGTACATCAATTACATTAGGAGAGGCGTATATGAATGGCGATATAGAGATTGAAGGCGATTTATATACGGCTCTCAATATGTTTTTGGGACAGATGGGGAAATTCTCTACAGATAAGAAAAAGCTGAAAAATATTATATTTACATCAAAATCAAAGGCAAATCAGAAAAAGGAAGTTTCCTCACATTATGATATAGGTAATGATTTTTATAAAATGTGGCTTGATGAAACATTAAGTTATTCATGTGGATATTTTAAAAATGATAATGATACCTTGTATCAGGCACAGTGCAATAAAGTTGACAGAATATTGGAAAAACTTAATCTTTCAGAGAATATGACATTGTGCGATATAGGATGCGGATGGGGATTTCTTCTTATAGAGGCTGCAAAGAAATACAAGATAAAAGGCGTTGGAATAACACTTAGCAAAGAACAGAAGGCAAAATTTGAACAGCGTATCAAAGATGAGGGACTTTCAGAAAGACTTGAGGTAAAACTGCTTGATTACAGGGATTTACCGAAACTTAATAAAAAATTTGACAGGGTTGTAAGTGTTGGAATGATAGAACACGTTGGAAGAGGAAACTATGAGGAATTTATGCAGTGCGTCAAGAGTGTTTTAAAACCGGGTGGAATTTTCGTTTTGCATTTTATCAGTGCATTAAAGGAATATCCTGGAGATGCATGGGTTAAAAAATATATCTTCCCGGGCGGAGTTATTCCAAGCCTCAGAGAGATTATTCAGATTGCAGGAGAGCAGAGATTTTATACTGTTGATGTTGAGAGTCTTAGAAGACATTATAACAGAACACTTCTCTGCTGGAATGAAAATTTTCAAAAGCACAGAGCAGAAGTTGTTGAAATGTTTGACGAAAAGTTTGCAAGAATGTGGGAACTTTATCTTTGTGCTTGTGCCGCAACCTTTATGAATGGTATAATAGACCTGCATCAGATTGTATTTACAAATGATGTAAATAACGAATTACCAATGACAAGGTGGTACTGATTTTTATAAGGTGGAAATGAGGATAAAATGATTACATTAAATGATTATTTGTATTCAGGAGATACGGTTTTTCGTATAATACAGAAGTATATTGAAGATTTGAGAAAAGATGCGAAAGAAACACGCAATGAAGTAGATATGATGCATTGCAATTTTCTTGTACAGATTTTGGAGCTTCTTGAACACAATGAATTTTTGACGGTACAGTCACAGAAGATAAGAGACTTTTATATGTACATGGCAAAGGAGTATCCATATCTTGCCTTTACATTTAAAGGTCGTATAAAGTCTTTGATTCGTGCCGAGGAAAAGTTCAACGGTTATATTGTTGAGTATATTTATGATTATTATATGAAAAACAGGAAATTTCCGCCTGTTTCGGACCTCAAAAACAAATTAAGCTGTTTTAGGGATATAATAGCGTACAGAATTGTTATTTCAATGCCTAAATGTCATTTGAAGCAGGGAGAGGATAAGGATGAACAAGAGATAAAAATTTTGTATGAGATAGCAAATATTCTTCTTGGTTTTTTGGAGGAAAGAGGTTTTACGGCAGAACCAGCAAGAGGTGTGGCAGTGAGTCATTCAAAACTGCTTGACGATGACGTAAGACCATATTACAGAGATTATATATCAGATGACAAAAGCAGTGAGTACCAATCACTTCACATCACATTTTTTGATAACATTGCACGCTGTTTTATGGAAGTACAGCTTAGAACAAAAACTATGGACGACAATGCAGAGATAGGACCGGCAAATCATTTGGGATATGAAAAAAAGCAGGAGCATGAAAGAGCAAGAAGGGACATGATTCCAAAAGGTGAATGTATTTATTTTGATGAGGCTTATGAAAGAGGTATGAAACTTCAGCAGCTTGAACTTTCAAAACTTGATGTGAATATGTTTGCAGCTGTAAATAATAGCCTTATAAATGATGGCTGCGGTCTTTATCGAGGAAGACAGATTCTTCCGTATGAGCATTTGTCGAGGTTTCAAAATGACCTGAGAAGTTAAAAAGGAGAGGAGAAGATAGTGTATGAGAAAAGGAAGTTCTAAAAAGATGCTGTCGATTTTTATAGCGACAGCTATGATGATTACAGGTTTAGTTTCAGTAACTATAAAAAATTAACAGGCCGCTGCAGCGGCGAAAAAGGCAGGGGTAAGTTTTAAAAGTGCCGCTTATACTGTGTAGGAGGGCAAAACACTTGCACTTAAGGGCAGGATTACAAGAAAAATCAGGTTAAAGGAGCTAAAAAGTATACATCAAAAACCATTCAGACAAAAGTGAAAGTTGTGGCAAAGGAAGTTGACAAGTATTGTTTAAATGATGAGATGTATGTCATTATAAATATTCACTGGGACAATGGCTGGTGGGGAATGTTTGGTGATGTTAATAAAAAGACCGTATACCTTTTAAGTAGAGGGTATACGGTCTTTTTTGTCTTTTTGGATATTAAATTTTTTACTATTTTGATAAAAGTTTATATGTCTATAAAGTTAAAATGATTTTATTTCATGTATTCAGGTGTGACATCTCTTCCCATGCCTGAGAGCAGCTTTTTGTCACTTTCTATGGTAGAACCAGATGTTGTGAGCATATTTCCTGTAATTGTTGCACTTGCTCCACCAGAGAATGCAGCTTCACCATCATTTGTGATAAGTGCACGTCCGGCAGCAAGACGGACATTTGCTTCAGGATTTATATATCTGAAGAATGCAATTGTTCTTAATATGTCATTTTCTGAGAGCTGTTCAAGATTTTCAAGCGGTGTGCCGGGGATTGGCATCAAAGCGTTGATAGGAATAGACATGATACCTAATTCGGCAAGTGAAACTGCCATATCAAGTCTGTCTTCCCAAGTCTCACCCATACCGATTATGCCTCCTGAACAGACACAAAAGCCTTCTTCCTGAGCAGCTTTGATAGTTGCAATTTTTTCATCATATGTATGAGTTGTACATATATTCGGAAAGTTCCTTCGTGATGTTTCTATATTGTCATGGTAGCTTGTAACGCCAGCTTCATGGAGTCTGTGGAACTGTTCTTTAGTGAGAAAGCCAAGAGAAGCACATAAATCAAGTTTGCATTCTTTGTGCATTGTTTCATATGCATCTATAGCTTTTTCAAAATCTTCACCAGAAAGGCTTCTTCCTGCTGTAACGATAGCAAAGCGGTCAACACCTTCTTTTTCGTTTGCAAGAGCCTCAGCGAGTATTTTTTCTTTTGGAAGAAAGTCATATACTTCACAATTTGTGTGATTGTGAGCAGACTGCGCACAGTATTTGCAATCTTCGCCGCATCTGCCGCTTCGTCCGTTGATTATCGTACAAAGGTCAACTTTATCGCCACAGAAATATTCGCGTATTTTATCAGCTCCTTCTAAAAGAGCATCAAGTTCACAGTCGATAAAAAATGACAAATCATCTTTTCTTGTAAGCCTTTTTCCGTTAATTATGTCATCAGCAAGTTTTTTTAAATCCATAATGTGCCTCTTTTCTTTTGTCTTAATAATAAATAGAGCAAACTGTAGAGAAAGTCTGCTCTTTTGTGAGTTAGAGTACTGCTTGAAAAGTATTAAATCAGAGCAGTAACAAGTGTTATTATATAGGTAGCAAAAAGAAATGTCAACCTTTAAAAATAAAAGGTTGACACAGGCTTGGAAAAGGTTGATTATCACACTGTATGGTAAACAGTAAACGGTAATAATATTTTTACTCAGCCGATTTAAGATTTTTTTCTATTTTTCCCAGACATATTAGGCATGTTGGTACAATATACAGGCAGGCAAAAATCCATGCGGTCTGGTCGGCAAAACATATTGCATTAAATTTGAAAATCGGTACGAACACGAGACTTACAAATATACGCGCAATCATTTCAACAGCACCGGAAAAAACAGCTCTGCCTGCATATCCAAGACCCTGCACACTCATTCGGCAGACATTTAGTATTCCAAGTGCCCAGAAGAAACATCCGAGACATGCAAGATATTTGCCCGATGCATCCAAAACTGCTGTTGCATTACGGCTTATAAACAATAAAGATAATGTCCTTCCAAAAAGAATGAGTATGCATCCTGAAATAAGCCCATAACATACACCTATCGTTACACCTTTTTTTAGACCCTCTTTAATTCGCTTAAGATTTCCGGCACCGAAGTTTTGGCTGCAAAATGTAGATGCTGCTGTTGCAATCGCATCGAAAGGACACATAAGGAACTGCTTGATACGCATACCTGCCGTAAATCCGGAGATATATGTACTTCCAAGACCGTTGTTTGCAGACTGCATAACCATGCTGCCTATAGCGGTGATGGAATATTGAAGTCCCATCGGAACACCCATCACTATCATCTGTTTTGTTGTATCTGACTTTATACGGCAGTGTTCTTTAGATATACACAAAATGGGAAATTTCTTTATTATATATACAAGGCAGAGAAGTCCGCTTACACCCTGTGACATTATTGTTGCGAGTGCCGCACCTGATACACCTAGTTTAAAAACAATGATAAACGTAAGGTCAAGTATTATATTTAAAATACTTGAGAAAACAAGAAAAAGGAATGGTGTTTTACTGTCACCGACAGCTCTTAACAGTCCTGATAAGAGATTATATAAAATTGTAAAAGGTATTCCTAAAAATATAATGAAAAGATATGAATATGCATCGGCAAAAATATTTTCAGGAGTAGACAGAATATGTAATATGTTTGGACAAAGAATAGCACAGGCGGTTGTTATAACCGCTGCGAAAAGTATTGAGAGAAAGCCTGCATGAAAAATGGCTTCTTTCATTTTCTGAATATTTTTTGCACCAAAATGTTGGGATACCGGAATTGCAAAACCACAGCAGATTCCCATACAGAAACCGAGCACGAGAAACTGAACGCTTGAAGATGCTCCTACACTGGCAAGTTTTTCTTCTCCGAGATATTGTCCGACAATTGCGGTATCTATCATATTATATGTCTGTTGAAAAAGATTGCCAAGAAGCAGTGGGATGGCAAAACTAAAAAGATGTTTCCATATGTTCCCTTCAGTCATATCTTTTGTCATTATAAAACCTCCTAAAAAGCAATTTAAAAGAGCTTCAAATTTTGAAACTCTGTCTGAATGTAATATAAGTATAATGAAGCAATCCGTGGCATTAGTATATTAACATTATTATTAGCAGGATTCAAGATTTGGTTTTGAAAATCTAAATATATATTATGCGGTTGACTGTAATTTTTCAATGAATTATACTTATCTAAAATTGAGATATTCTAATATAAAACAGTAACAGCGGAGGAAAACAAATGACTAAGAAGCAGCGTGCTTTAGAGATAATAGACAGATTAAAAAAAGAGTATCCTGATGCGGACTGTACACTCGATTATAATGAGGCATGGAAATTGCTGGTAAGTGTAAGGCTTGCCGCACAATGTACAGATGCTAGAGTGAATGTGGTTGTAAAAGGACTTTTTGAAAAATATTCGAGTGTAGAAGCACTTGCGGATGCGGAAGTTTCAGATATTGAAGATATAGTAAGACCATGTGGTCTTGGAAAAAGCAAAGCGAGAGATATAAGTGCATGTATGAAAATGCTGCGTGACGATTATGATTGTAAAGTTCCTGATGATTTTAATGAGCTTTTAAAACTTCCGGGGGTTGGAAGAAAGAGTGCGAATCTGATAATGGGTGATGTATTTAAGAAACCTGCTATAGTTACTGACACACATTGCATACGCCTTGTAAACAGGATGGGACTTGTTGACGGAATAAAAGAGCCTAAAAAGGTTGAAATGGAATTGTGGAAAATAATACCGGGAGAAGAGGGGAGTGACTTTTGCCACAGACTTGTATGGCATGGTCGTGAGATTTGTACGGCAAGGACAATGCCGCATTGTGAAAGATGTGTGTTGGAAGATATTTGCAAGAAAAAGATTTAATAAGTAGCAAATTTGCGGTGTTTTTTTATTCAAAATAGTTATTTTTTATCATTAGTAACATTTGTTACGGAAATTACAGGAAAAATGTGGTATTACTATGATGCAGGTGATAAAAATTTAGTATTTTATTTTCGTTTAATGAAAATACTAATAAAAACAGCAAATGCATACATATGTGTGCATGACAGGAGGTTTATCATGGTAAAAGAAGTAAATATAAGAAAAGTGGCAGTAATCGGCTGTGGTTTTGTTGGTTCTACGTCTGCGTATACATTGATGCAGAGCAGTCTTTTTTCGGAGATGGTTCTTATAGATGCGGACAGGGCGAGAGCCGAGGGAGAAGCACTTGATATAAAGCATGGTCTTCCGTTTACAAAACCTATGAATATATATGCAGGAGATTACAGTGATATTGCGGATGCGGCAATTATTGTTATTACAGCAGGTGCAGCTCAAAAGCCGGGAGAAACAAGACTTGACCTTGTAAAAAAGAATACTGCAATTATGAAATCAATAATAGGAGAGATTAAAAAGCAGAATTGTCAGGGAATTTTACTAATAGTATCAAATCCAGTGGATGTGCTTACAAATGTTGCACTTAAAGCAAGTGGATTTCCTGAGAACAGAGTAATTGGTTCAGGAACAGTGCTTGATAGTGCAAGACTTAAATATCGTCTTGGAGAACATCTTTCTGTTGACAGTAGGAGCGTACATGCATTTATCGTAGGAGAACATGGTGACAGTGAAATTGCAGTATGGAGCAGTGCAAATGTTTCGGGGATTGCAGTTGACGATTTCTGCGAGATGAGAGGTCATATAAATCATGATAAAAATATGCGTGCAATAGCCGAGCAGGTTAAAAACAGTGCATATGAGATAATTGAAAAGAAGAAAGCTACCTATTATGGTATAGGAATGGCTGTAAAGAGAATTTGTGAAGCTATAGTAAGAGATGAAAAATCAATACTTCCTGTATCAAGTATGATACATGGTATATACGGAATTGATGATGTCGTTCTGAGTATGCCGGCAATAGTCGGCAAAGATGGTGTCGAAACATTGGTTCCGATAAGCATGAGCAGTGATGAAGTAGAAAGGCTTAAAGACTCTGCAAAAACACTTAAGGAAGTTTTAGAACAGGCTGAGTAGATAAGAAATGTCGGTGACTGTCATATATTAATGGTATTTTGCTGTTTGTGTCTAAGACGCAGACAGCAATAGTATATATAATGTTATTTTGAGTTTCCCCATTTTTTTGAGAAACTAAATCATCTGCAAAATAAAAAAGCAAAAACACTGCACTAATGTTATAATTAAATCACGACAAAACAAATAAAACAAAGGAGTGTTTTTGCATGATTAATTATAACAGATTAGGATATGAAATTAAACGGAATTTAGCAAATTTCTCAGAAAAAATTTCAAACGGATTGAAACAACCACAAAGCAAATTTCTTTTACAGATGCTTTATGGTATTTTAGCAGGAAACAAACTTCATTTGAGCGAAATTGCCCGCTCTTTAAACGAAAATATTACACTCAAGAAAACCATTGACAGACTTTCAAGAAATTTGTCTGCCTTTAAGCAAAAGGAAACGGTTATGAAAAACTATATCTCGGTGGTTAAGAAACAGATAAACGAGGAAAATGCAGTTATTGTTATTGATAATTCTGATATTACCAAACCATGCAGTCCGAAAATGGAAGCAATTTCTGATGTCCGTGACGGTAGTACAGGAGAAATCAGAAAATGATACTTTACTGTGGAAGCTGCCGTGCTTTCACAGAATAAAAAAATGCCACTTCCAGTCTACGAAAAAGTCTTTTCGGCGGCAGAAAAAGGGTTTATCAGTGCAACACACGAGAATCTACAATGCTTGAAATCGTTG